>DATINK010000046.1:0-7724 GCA_035474355.1 Chitinophagaceae bacterium
TTCCTGCAGGAGACGGATCGTGTTGCGTTTAACCGCCGCATGGAGCCCTGGTTTACGGAGATTCTTTATCATCTTAGGAATATGCCTGGCTGCAAGCCGGGGGTGGGCGATGCCGATATAACTCAGCGGCCATCCTGCCCTTTGCGAAAGCTTTTTATCATCCGATAGAAAGTATTTCACCAACTCATCAAATCTTTTTTGTGAATCGCCAATCCAGGCGATGATCTTATTGGTTTGACTTTTCGAATGCTCTTCCAGTATGGCTTCCCTGAGGTCCATTTCATCCAAGTTAAGTATCACAACGATTAGTTGCATATGCAAAGCTCCGTTATTTTTCCTATAATTTTTACACGTTATGTTAATTCGGTTATGCGTTACCGTAAGTTTAAAAAGAACGGTAACGCACATAGCAAGGAAAAAGAAATTTAAAATACTTAGAGCTGTATTAAAATAAAAAACCGACTGCGTCAACAGTCGGCATTCTTAATTTGGCTGAGTAAGCCAGCCGTAACGCTAAGTTATGGCTTTTTTAAAGAATCTACTATCTGATGAAGTTCGTCTTGAACGCTTTGGAGTGTTTGCCGGACATTGCCTAACTCTGTCTTTTGCGATTGCAACGTTGTGTCTATGTGTTGTAATGTTGGTGATAGTTTCTCGGTAGACAAAGAAATTACTACTGCACATATAGAAGCAACCACAGTCGCACCCGTCAGCCACGGCATCCATTTGTTTGCAGTATTGGCTGAATCATTAGCCTGTTTTGTACTTTTCAGCAAGTCGAAATTTGTGTTTTTCGACATTCTGTAATGACCCCTGTCAATTCTTTTGACAACATATCGACCCGACTCTTCTGCCATTGCAATCATATTTGCAATCTCGTCGTCTCCAATATCTCTACCAGTTGTGTCCCTCATTATCTTAGTAAGGTCAACATCGTGATTTTCTGAAAGATACTTTGTGCAGAATTTATAGACTTTATCTTTTTCTTCGGGAACCATCGGTCAATGTATTAAAAGCCGAGCATTTTTATTTCTTTTCTCCCGAGCGGGAGCAACCGATTTACTACATAACGTTAATTATAGGAAAAACTTCCTTATTCTCTGCCCCCTGTGAGATAGGATTTTTCATACTAAAGTTAATGAATGATAACGACTATGAAAAATCCTATCTCACAGGGGGCAATATGAGAATGAAGTTTTCCTATAATTTACATTATGTTAAATAGAAGATTGCCGGAAATACCCTATGGGCACAAAAAAACCGCCGGTACACCAGCGGTTCGAATTTTATTTTTACTCTTCGGTCTTTAGTTCACCACACTATCACATTATCGGTTATCATCTTTTTACTTTATCGTATCGTAGAGATCATTCCACTTCTTTTCCTCGGCAGTGAATTTCGCCAGATCGGCAGGGTTGTTCTTCACGTGTGCTTTTTTATAGCTGTAGATATCCGCGAGATAACCCACGAGCTTTTTATACTGTAGCTTATCGGAATTCGTCATCTTTTCCTTTTTGGGATAGATCGCCGCGGCTTTCTCAAATGGTTCACGTGCGCCTTCCAGCTCATTGGCATAGCTTGCTTCCAAAGCATCTATTTTGGCCTGGTCGGCAGCCGAGACCTTGGTACCGGGTTTGGTCTTTTTCTTTACTTCATCGGCAAAGGCGGACCTGATACTATCGGCATCAATGGAGCGGGTGATATGATGATTCCCCAGGAAAAGGAATGCTATTTCACTGTTGGGCTCGATCTCCCCTAATTTCTTAAAAGCTCCTTCCATCTTTTTGGTCAGCTCAGCAGCATTGGCCGGCTGCACAGCACCCTCTTTATTCGAGTAGATCGTATCATAAATGATCTCGCCCAGCAATTCGAGTGCTTTTGTATTGTTGGGATTGGATGCAATCGCTTCATCGAGCGCCTGTATTTTTTTATTGAAATCATCTTCTAACCCAATGGCAAAATCAACTTTATCGAAATTGAAATATTCACTCTTTGGAAAAAGTTGTTTCCCCATAGCACGGTATTTATCAAAGCCCGCCATATCTTTTACCGTGAATGAATATTTGACGAGGTAACGATATATGCCTTCATAATCGGGTGAATCCAGTTTCAACTCGGCGATCCTTGCATAGTATTTAGCAGCCTCGGCTTCATGCTTACTGTTTTCAGCCAGGATCCCCGCTAACAAAACACTATTGGTATCTACTCCCGTAATGTTGATGATCTTTTGGGCGATCAGCATATCCGAGAGATCTACAACTTTTATGAATTTTTCATAACCGGACTGCCATTTTTTTTCCTGATAATCCTTATAACCAGAATTGAAATAACCGGAATAAATGTTGATGGGTGCATTCTGGTAGGCCAGGTCCTTCAGGTAGGCAAGTGAAGGATCCATCTCTTTGTATTTGTTCCAGGCAGCTTCCGCATCCGCGAGGTATTTATCCCCTTCCGGCGTGTCCTTTATTTTCGGGTCGATTGCCAGGGAAGAATATACAGTGGCTTTCAGTATATAGGCTTCAGGTTTAGAAGCGTATTTGGCATTTGTCATCCCCTTATCCACGGCTTCTTTTGCTTTGGGAAGCTGCATCAGGAGCACGAGATTTTTTGCTTCATCATAGTTCTGCGCCATCGCCACGAGGCCAGTCAGCAGTAGAGCGGGCAGAAGAAAAGTTCTTTTCATTTTTTATAAAAGATTTATGAGAAAATACGGTTTTCCCGGGATTTCATTCTTCAGATGGAATTTCTGCTCCATCCGTTGCTTCGGGGTTGCTCCCTGTATCCCCGTTAGGTTGCTCGGGCCCTGAGCTTGTCGAAGTGCCATTGTCAGTTTCAGCCTGGTAAGCCAGCTTCGTAATGGGTGCAATTTCATCACCTTCATCCAGGCGGATCAGCTTGACTCCCTGTGTCGCCCTTCCCTGTTCACTGATATCAGCCACTTTCATCCGGATCGTAACTCCACTTTTGCAGGTGATCATCAGATCTTCTATCTCCGCTACATCAAGTATCCCCACCAATTTCCCGGTCTTACCCGTTACATTGATCGTCTTCACGCCTTTCCCTCCCCGGTTAGTGAACCTGTATTCATCCACCGCCGTTCTTTTTCCAAATCCTTTCTCACTGACGACTAAAACAGTCTTGCCGGCATCCGCTTCGGGGTTAATACAGATCATACCTACCACTTCATCTTCACCACCTTCTTCCACTTCAATTCCGGCAACGCCGATCGCACCACGACCCGTCGCCCTTACTTTCGATTCTGAAAAACGGATCGCCCTGCCCGATTTTACGGCCATCATGATCTCGCAATTTCCATCGGTCATCCGGGCTTCCAGCAATTCATCTCCTTCTACAATATTGATCGCATTCACGCCTGTCAGGCGGGGACGGCTGAAATCCTGCAGCTCCGTTTTTTTGATGATCCCCAGCTTGGTGCAGAGAACGATATTATGCGACTTGACAAATTCTTCATCCTTGAGATCCTTGACGTCAATGATCGCCCTGACTTTATCATCAGGTGGCAATTGCACCAGGTTTTGAATAGCTCTTCCCTTGCCCGTCTTCTCTCCTTCCGGGATCTCGTATACATTTAACCAATAACACCTTCCTTTTTCCGTAAAGAAAAGCATGGTATGGTGTGTAGAAGCTACAAATAAGTGCTCTATATAATCTTCATCACGGGTACGGCCACCGATCACCCCTCTTCCTCCCCTTCTTTGTGAACGATATTCATCAGCCGGCGTACGTTTGATATAGCCGAAGTGTGAGATCGTGATCACCACGTCTTCTTCTTTGATCAGGTCCTTGATCTTTACTTCATCGTCGAGATAAGTGATCTCTGTCTTGCGGGCATCACCGAATTTATCTTTTACTTCCAGCAGTTCTTTTTTGATCAGTTCGAAACGCATGGTTTCATTGGACAATAACTCATTCAAATGGGCGATCACTTTCACCAGCTCATCATATTCTTCCTTGATCTTTTCACGCTCCATGCCCGTGAGGCGCTGCAATCTCAATTCGAGAATGGCCTTGGCCTGGATCTCATCAAGTCCCCAGCCCGCATTGATAAGATTATCTTTTGCGATATCCGGGGTGGCTGAACTGCGGATCAATTTGATGACTTCGTCAAGGTGATCCAGTGCGATCAGGTAACCCAGCAGTATATGGGCTTTCTTTTCCGCCTCCCTCAGCTCAAATTTCGCCCTGCGCACTACCACCTCATGCCTGAATTCAACGAATTCGCTGATCATATCCTTCACGCTGAGTGTGCGGGGCCTGCCCTTCACGATCGCAACATTATTAATGCCGTAAGAAGTTTGTAACTCCGTCAGCTTGTATAGCTGGTTGATGATCACATTGGCCACGGCATCCCTTTTCAGGTCGAGCACAATACGCGTGCCTTCTTTATTATTCGATTCGTTATTGACATGCGTGATGCCTTCGATTATTTTCTCATTCACGAGTTCACCAATACGATTCGTCAAAAGATCCCGGTTCACCTGGTAAGGAACTTCTGTAATGATGATCTGTTCACGGCCACTACCCTTTGTTTCGACTGTCAGTTTTCCCCTGACCACCACTTTGCCACGGCCAAAATGCATAGCTGCCTTTACACCTTCCATACCATAGATAATTCCACCCGTGGGAAAATCCGGTGCTTTGATATGCTGCATCAATTCTTCCACCGTGATATCGCGTTTGTCAATCAACGCAATACAACCATCGATCACTTCACTCAGGTTATGAGGCATGACATTGGTAGCCATACCCACGGCGATGCCACTGGAACCATTGATCAGCAATTGTGGAATGCGGGTAGGAAGTATGGTGGGCTCTCTTTCAGAATCGTCGAAATTGAATTGGAAGTCGACCGTATCTTTTTCAATATCATCGAGCATGAATTCGGTAAGCCTGTCGAGTCTTGCTTCTGTATACCGCATGGCTGCCGGACCATCTCCATCCTGGTTCCCGAAATTTCCCTGTCCATCGATAAGTGTATACCGCATACTCCATTCCTGCGCCATTCTTACCATGGCATCATATACCGCGGTATCTCCATGCGGGTGATATTTACCCAACACCTCCCCGACTATACGGGCAGATTTTTTATAAGGCTTATTATAATGGATGCCCAATTCATTCATCGCGTGAAGAATGCGCCGGTGTACCGGTTTCAATCCATCCCTTACATCCGGCAAAGCACGGCCCACGATCACAGACATTGAATAATCAATGTATGCGGTCTTCATCTGTTCTTCTATATTGACGGGAATAATGCGATTCGCATCATTCGTTTCCAGCGGTCCCAAGTTCTCTTCCATGTCTGATTTTTCTTCCTCTTTGAGGGGTGATTACCGGGCTAAAAAAGCCCCGGAAAAGGGCTGTTTTTTGAGTCTGCAAATCTACTTTTTTTGACCCTTAAAACCTGACAAAAAAGCTTGTTTTTTAGGTCTATTTTTCCACCCCTGTGGATTAACCGCCGGGCTATCATTTTTGATTTATTAATACTAATTTACCGGCTGGCCATGGAAATTATTTTATGAAGACCATTTTAGTTTTTGGAGCCGGGAAATCGGCTACTGTATTGATAGATTACCTGCTGGAAAATGCCATCCCCGGGAATTGGAAGACTGAACTGGTGGATGCCAACCTCGAACTGGCCCAATCCAAGATCGGGAATTCACAAAGGGCTACGGCCTTCTCCTTTGATATTTCCAATGCCGAAGAAAGGGCTAAAAGGATCCGGCATGCCGACCTGGTCATTTCTCTCCTGCCTCCTTCCCTTCATTTGATCGTTGCCAAGGATTGCCTCAAATACGGGAAACATCTTTTGACCGCCTCTTATGTAGATGAAGGTATCAATGAGTTGCGCCAGGAAATCAAACAAAAGGGCTTATTGTTCCTATGTGAAATGGGCCTGGATCCGGGCATCGACCATATGAGCGCTATGAAACTGATCGATTCAATCAAAGCGGCTGGTGGTAAAATAGAAACCTTTCATTCTCATTGCGGCGGACTTGTGGCCCCGGAAAGCGACGACAATCCCTGGCATTATAAGATCAGTTGGAATCCCGGGAATATCGTCAGGGCCGGGAAAACGGGAGCGCATTACCGGGTAAATGGAGAAGAAAAGAGATTGGTCTATGAAGACCTGTTTAATAACGATCAGCTGGTGGAAATTCCGGAGATCGGTTTTTTTGGCTGGTATCCTAACCGGGATTCATTGAGCTATACAAAGCAATATGGACTGGAAGATATCCCCACATTCATCCGCACCACGCTTCGGCATCCTGATTTCATGTTTGGCTGGAAGAATATCATTGAATTAAAATTGACCGACGAAGAACCCGCCTATCAGACAGATAACCGGTCGCTCTATGAAATTTTCAAAGAGCATATGGATTCCCATGGTTTCAGCGAATGGCTCACCCAAAAATTGTCGGCAAGATTCCAGGAAACCAAGGGCTTGATGGAAAACCTGATGAAGCTGATGGAAGCTGAGAACGAAGCCCGTGAGGAAGGTGAAAAGATCCCGGAAGGTTTTATTGCCGCAGACGATAAAGGAAACCTCGAAGAGATCGCCATCGATGATGTAAAAAATAAAGCAGCTGCATTCGTTGCGCAAAAAATGCATGAATCCAACCTGACATTGAAACAACTCTTTTTCCTGGGACTTGATGATAAAGATACCCTGGTCAATAAAGGGCTTTGCAGTGCGGCAGACGTATTGCAATTCGCGCTGGAAAAGAAATTAAGCCTGCGGCCCTATGATAAGGACATGGTCGTGATGTTGCATGAAATTGAATTTACAAAAGGCGCACAAACATCAGCTATCGCCAGTTCTCTTGTGGTGAAAGGAGAAAACAGTTTACGTACAGCCATGGCAAAAACAGTGGGGCTTCCACTGGGGATCGCAGCCAAGCTCATACTCAATGGCACGATCAGGCAAACAGGGTTACAGATCCCGACAAGTAAAGAAATTTATGAACCCGTACTGAAAGAATTAGAATTGCATGGCGTGAAATTCCATGAAGAACGGGCAGATGCATGATCCCGCTTATTTCAATTTCAGCAATACTTCCTTTAACTCCCCCACTCCTTCTGTAGCTGGTTTTTCAATGGCACTCCGGCAATCTCGGCCGGGTCGAGGACGGGCTGCAGGACATCCTGCGCCATCTCGAAAGCCAGCACGCGGCACTCGCTTCCTTCGCCAATGGCCGGCAGCGTTCCGACGAGCCACGCGATGACGGGCTGATCGATCTCGTCAAGCGCGAGCTGTCCGACATCCGCTTTAGCCAGACCAAGACCGACCGCCAGACACAGGATTCGCTCGAAGCGGTTCACTCCACCCTCGGCCATGTGGTCGATCGGCTGGCGATGATCGAGGGCGATCTGCGCGCCGTGCGCTCGGCGCCGATGCCCGCCGCGCCGCCCAGGCTGCCGCCGCCGCGCAGCCCGCCAATGACAAGGCCGGCCGTGCTGCCGCCAAGGCGAAGGCCAAGGAAGCAGCGAAGGAAGCTGCCAAGGCCAAGGACAACATCAAGGTTGGTGCCAAGGACGGTGCCAAGCCGTCCTCGCCCCTGACCACCAGGATCCGCTCGCTGCTGGTCGGAGCGAGCGTGGTCGTGATCGTGCTCGGCACCTTCAAGCTCGCGATGAACCTGCTCGATGTCGGCGATCTCGCGCGCATTCCCGGCTTCGAAAAGTCGTCGGATCAGGCGCCG
>DATINK010000047.1:0-5491 GCA_035474355.1 Chitinophagaceae bacterium
ATCATACAACTTGAAATGTCTATCGTTCCTTTATATGAAAACGAAATGCTGTATGTAGATATGATCGATCACCTGGCCAGGAAGGGATTTCAACTATACTCGCTGGAGAACGGGTTTTCTAACCCGGAAACGGGTAAGTTATTGCAGGTGGATGGAGTATTCGTTAATACTTCGGTCAATATCCCTTAGCGTACCGGTATTTCATATATCCTACAAAACGGTACCAGAGAAAGGCCAGGGAAATTCCTAAAAAATTGCTGACGATGTCCTTCCTGGATAACCCGATCTTGTAAAGGAAAACCTGGGTTATTTCAAACAGCACGGAGACCCCAAAGACTATCAGGAAAAAATAAAATGTTCGCTTCTGAGAAGGCAGGACAAAAAACAAACAGACGGTCAGCAGGAAATAATATCCTACATGTTGTAACATATCTAACCACCAGGAATTCTCAAATCCCAGGAGATTATGTAAATGAATGGCCGGGATATTGGTCAGAAAACCTGTAAGCAAAAATAATCCTGCGAGCTTCCAAAAGGTATTGGCGTTTCGCTGTTGACTTTTATGAAGCCTTCTGGGTCTGTGATGATGCCTGCTCCCGGATATTCTTATATTATGCTGATCGGTCAGCCTCATGCCTGGTGGTTAGCTTTTATCTGTTCTTTGAGATGGTCCGAAAGACGCAATGTCAGTGCAACAAGCGTTAATGTTGGATTGATGGCCCCACTTGTAGGAAAACAGGCAGAGCCCGCTATGAATAAATTTTCAATGCCATGCACTTTACAATTCTTATCCACGACGCCTGTCTTGGGAGTGTCACTCATGCGGGTAGTTCCGATATGATGCCATCCACCGCTTGCTTCAGGGGGAACCGTCTCATCTTTTTCATCGAGCAGGAAGTCGGCCATCTTTACCCTGCCAATTCCAGCTTTTCCTACTTGTTGTCCCAACAATTGAGTAATTGCCCGTAAGGTTTTTTTATCGATCGGCGTCATCTGCCAGGTAAGGTCGGCTCGCGGAACACCCAGCGCGTCAATTTCCTTACTCAGTGTTACACGTGAATCTGGATTCGGTGCCTGTTCTGATCTTGTATAAAGCCCAAATGCCTGGTATTTCTGAAAGGGTAACGATACATGCCGAAAAGCGCCTTTTTTATATGCGTTCTGATAATATTTTGACCATTTATCGAGTGCCTTGCGCGGATCATCTTCAGACCATGTTTTGACTGATGGTTCCATTACTTTGGCAATATCCAGCGGTACAAAAGCAACTGTGGCATTCAATAACTTCAGTTCTTCCTGCTTTTGGCGTGAAATGGCTAACTCAGCCTGTTGCTTATGGACTGTCCTGCGATACAAAACGAGTGATTCCGGTTTATTCACCCATAATTCCCCGGTCCCGATCTCAATATGTTCCATAAAATAACGGCCTACCAGGTCGTTACCATTACCAAGCCCTGCCGGGGCTTGCTTATTCGATGCTAATAAAAGCCTTGCATTCTGAATACTGCAACAGGCCATTACAAAATACCGGGCTCTGACCGTATGTTGCTTGCCTGCATGATTTTTTACCGTTACTTCTTTGATGGCTGAAATATTTTCCGTGGCCTGAATATCCACTACATTGGCATAGGTATATAAATGAATATTTTTTGCATTCACCACTGCGTCCTTATATTTTGTACCAAATCTTGTCGGGGGGCTTAACTGCCACATCTTCGTCCATAATATTTCATCTTCGAGCGGCATTGGGACGAATGATTGCTCTTGTTTTTGCCAGTATTTTACATCGTATTCGTAGGGTCCGAGGTCGAGGTTCTTGTGAGCCCTCGGGTAACAAGCGGCAATATCTTCCAGCCTGATCGGCCAACCACTATTTTCCACCCAATCCCTTTTCACAAAATCAATTTCATCCATTGTTGAACACATTCCTCCCCAATGGCCCGTTGAGCCACCAAAATAATGCAGGCGGCTGGATTTCATGGGATAGTATGGATGCCCCAATATCTTTCCATTATACAGTTCCTGCACTTTTTCATCATATTCAAAACCGCCACCTTCAAGAAGAATTACTTTATAGGGAGTATCAACCCATTCAAGCGCCATACTTAAGCCGGCAGCACCGGTACCGATGATACAAATATCTCCTTCGATCACGGATCGGTCATCTAATAATCTCGCGTCAATATGCATAGGGGGGTATATTCTATGTTAATGATAAGAGTGCACACTGGCGGGCTTCCGTTACTGAAATGATCCAACGGTCCAGTATGATTGTATTGTCTGAAGTAAATTCTGCTCTGATCTTTTTCTCCAGGAGTTCTTCTAATCCGGCTTTATCCGGGGTTTTTGTATTTTCCCCTGAACTACCCATGAGCAGTAACCTGGTTAATGCTTGTTTTTCGTCTTCCGCAGGTACCCTTTTCCGGTAATTGACGCCTATTTCACGCAATACAGCAGGATCACAGAAACGGCTCAACATCCGCGGTGTTGTCAATGGGTCTGTAGTAGGTTTATGGGAACAACCGTAGAATGCAACCTGTGCGGTGGCTACTGCCAGTGCTGCAGCAGTAGCCGTCATAATAAAATCTCTTCTTTTCATAAGTCAGAATCCACACTAATCAAAAATCAGTCCTTTCTTATTTTGACTCTCTCAATAATTCCGTTTGAATTAATCTCCACTACATACATACCCTGAGATAATTTACGGGTATCAATGGTGATTAAATTGGATACGTAATTTCCCTGGAATATGCTCTTGCCGGACAAATCAAAAATTTTAACCTCTGTATTCAATACAGGCTGGTTTGTAATTTTTATGGTGATCTGATCCGGAACAGGATTGGGATATACACTAACGTTGAACCCGTCTGCACGATACTTCACCAAACGAGTAGAAGAATACTTGGATTGCCCGTCTATGTCTGTTTGTTTCAACCTGTAATATTGACTGCCGATAACAGGGTTGTTGTCAAAATAGACGTAATCCAGTGATACGCTGGAATTTCCCGCTCCATTTATTTTCTTTAAGACTTGCCAGCTACGACCATCCGTAGATTTTTCAACAGTAAAGAAGGCATTATTTGTTTCCGATGCCGTTGTCCATTCAATCTTTATTTTTCCATTCTCAGCCATTGCGTTAAACCTGGTCAATTCAACAGGCAGTGCCACAAAGGCCGCTTTTATCCAGAGGTTCATAGCGTTTTCAAAACCACCCGGGCCATCCGAATAACTTACACATTCATCCCCAGGCAAACGCCAGTGCACGCCGGAGAAGTTGCCGTTGCTATGCCAGAGAATCAAATTCAAGGTTGAATTATCAGAAGGTGAACCGATAACGTCCATATGAGATGTACCAGAACCGGCCCACATGCCAACGCCAAGTCCCTCCAAACCCACGGACAGTGTCCTGTTGGCCTGTAGATTACCCAAAACTGTTGCGTTCGTAGTATTGACATCTAATGGCAGCGAAGGTCCCGATGTAGCATTGAACCGAACCGTCGTTACCAGGTTTGAGGTATAAATAACCGTGGGAAGTATCCCGTCTGACGCGAGTGTAAGGGCTGTCGTGGTGGTTAAGGATGCTACCGGGGTGCCGGATCCGGCCGCAGCCAAAACCCAGCCGCCAACCTCTACCTGTGTAGAGAATGTGTTGCCGCCGATATTAAAAAAATAAATTCCGTTACTACCAACATTTTGTGCCTGGCCAAGTGCGGTGAATGGTGATCCAACTGTACCATTCTGGCTCATTCCCGTAATGGTAATTAGAGCCATCAGAACTAAAAGTAGATTTTTTTTCATAGTATTAATTATCATTTATTCATAAATAACTCAAAGACATTTTTTGGTCTTCGCGCTGGCTAATTGTAGGATTGAATAATAAAGTGGGGGATCAAAAAATAACGATCAGTATAATGGGTTCAATACCGATGTTGGGGGTGAAAGTAAGGAAAAAACTTAAACAGAATTCTTCAGGCACAAAGATTTATTGCTCACAATTTCCAACCCGTCCTGGCTGCCAAAATACCATGGTTCTTAGCAAGAGCCCAACCCTGTGAAGTATCCCGGAGCCGGGTCCCGCGTGATCATTTTCCCGCGACGATCCGGGTTTGCAGTCCGGTAAGTATATCCATTCAGCTCCATCGTATTTCTACCTGGTTCTGGTGACCAGGGATTTGAAGGTCAGGGGCCCAAACGCCTGGTTCAGCTTTTAATAGGCATTTTTATTCCCTCTAAATGTCTCATAAACGGTCAATAATACAATTCTGAGGTCGAACCATAAACTCCAGTTTTCCATATACCAGATATCGTGTTCTACCCTCTTGCGGAAATGCTCCTGGTTTTTTATTTCACCCCGAAAGCCATTGACCTGGGCCCAGCCGGTGACACCCGGTTTAATAAAGTGACGGATCATATATTCATTTGATTTCCTGGAATGATCGTCCGTATTCTTCCGCATGTGATACTCCATAAAGCCGATCGGATGCGGACGGGGTCCAACGACTGACATATTTCCTATCAAAACATTGATAAATTGAGGTAGTTCATCCAGGTTTGACTTCCTCAGGAATTTTCCAAACCTTGTCAACCGGGAATCATTTAAGGTTACCTGTTTCAAATCGCCATCTTTATTAACGCGTAATGTTCTGAATTTAAAACACCGGAACGAACGGTTATTTTTCCCCGACCGGGACTGAACGAAAAATACAGGACCCCAGGCGTCCAGTTTTATCAGTATAGCAAGCAAAGGCAATAACCAGGATAATACGAGGACGATCACAGAAAAGCTGAAAATAATGTCAAATAGCCTCTTCTTAATCCTTGCGGTGATATCTTCAAGCGGTTCGGAACGCAAGGCCAAAATGGGAATATCTTCAACAAAATCAATGTGAACATTTCGGTTTACAAATAATTGCAGGTCCGGTACAAGTTTAAACCGGATCATCTTGGATTCCGCGATCTGTGCTAATTCAAATACGTAAGAGTTCGATTCTGGGGAAAGCGTTGAGTATATCTCATTGATCTTATTGTCTATGGCATAGTCCAGGCATTCTTCCCGGCTACCCAGGATGGGAAAGAAGGACAGCTCCTGCACTACACTGGGGTTTTCAAAATAGCCCTCTACAGATATATTCTGGTTACGGTTCAAAAAATGATTGACCAGTCTCTTCGAAAGATCGTTGTAACCCAGGATGATGACCCTTTTTCCAAATTTATTTCTTCGATTCAGATAATAGATCATCAATTGAAAGGTCATGCGCGTCAGAAAAATAGTGAGCCCGAACCCGACAAAATTCAAGATCACAAACAACCTGGAAAAACTAAAATGGTAGAGGAAAATAAACAACAGGATGATCACGCAAAAAAGGAAAAATGCCTTTAATGATCTTTTCGCAAACCGTTCAAAATTAAAATGCGATTCGTGGATATAAACCTCATTGGCATAGGCAGAGAACAGCCCAGCTTTTCGGAACACGCGGCGCAGTTACGTGCA
>DATINK010000048.1:0-2096 GCA_035474355.1 Chitinophagaceae bacterium
TTGATATCCGGCCCCAGCACTTTTAAATTCATGCGCTTACATTCTTCCATATAGAAAGTTATCTTTTCTATGTTGCCGGCATTGTTCAAAACGGCAGACATATACTCGGCAGGATAGTGCGTTTTCAGGTAAGCGGTCTGGTAGGCTACATAAGCATAACAGGTGGAATGCGATTTATTGAAGGCATATTGCGCAAAAGCTTCCCAATCGGTCCAGATCTTTTCCAGTTTTTCCGGTGGATATAATTTCTCAATGGCACCTTTAATGAACTGGGCCTTCATTTTATCCAGTACAGATTTCTGCTTTTTACCCATGGCTTTACGCAACACATCGGCGTCGCCTTTGCTGAAGCCGCCCAATTTTTGCGCGAGCAACATCACCTGTTCCTGGTAAACCGTGATGCCGTATGTTTCTTTAAGGATCTCCTCCATTTCAGGCAGGTCATAAGTGATGGCTTCACGACCATGTTTCCGGTTGATGAAATTGGGAATATAAGCCAGGGGACCTGGACGGAACAAGGCATTCATCGCGATCAGGTCCTCGAGTTTATCCGGCTTTAATTCCCGCAGGTATTTCTGCATGCCTGTACTTTCAAACTGGAAGGTCCCGATCGTGGAACCGTGCTGGTATAATTCAAATGTTTTTTTATCGTTCAGCGGTATTGCGTCGATATCGATCTCCACATCGTGCAATTGTTTGATCAGTTGCAGGGTGTTCTTAATGATGGAAAGTGTTTTTAAACCCAGGAAGTCCATTTTCAACACACCGGATTCTTCAATCAGGTTGCCTTCGATCTGCGTCACCCATAAATTTGAATCTTTCGCAGTGGCGATGGGTATCAGCTCCATCAGGTCCCTGGGTGCAATGATGATTCCCGCGGCGTGTACGCCTGTATTGCGCACGCTGCCTTCCAGGATCTCCGCTTCATGTAATATCCTGCTTTCGATCGTGCCTTCCTTCTTATAGATATCTCTGATCCTTTTTACACTTTCCAGGTCTTCATTTCCTAACCCTTCTTTTTCTTCCAGCGACAATTCATGCTTATCGGATTTATCATCTGGCTTATTATCTTTTGATTTCATCGGGGCATGCAATATTCTTCTGAGCTCAACGCCCGGGCGCTCCGGTACAAGTTTCGCCAGCGCATTTGAATCTGCTAAGGGAAGATCCATTACCCTGGCAACATCTTTAATGCTCATTCTTGCAGCCATCGTACCGAAAGTGATGATCTGTGCTACCTGGTTCTTTCCATATTTATCTACCACATAGTCGATCACTTTCTGCCGGCCCTCATCGTCAAAATCAGTATCGATATCGGGCATGGACTTACGATCAGGATTCAAAAATCTTTCAAACAGTAAATTGTACTTGATGGGATCGATATTGGTAATACCTATACAATAGGCAACAACAGATCCAGCCGCAGATCCTCTTCCGGGCCCAACATAAACACCCATATTGCGTCCCGCGCTGATAAAATCATTCACGATCAGGAAATATCCTGCAAACCCCATCGTCTTCACGGTAAACAATTCGAAGCGTATCCTTTCTTCGATCTCAGGAGTGATCTCGTTGTATCTTTTTTTAGCACCCTCGTAAGTAATGTGCTCGAGATAATCGTCCTGGGAATTGAATTCTTTAGGGACAGAGAAAAAAGGAAGAAGGATCTCTCTTTTCAGATCCAGGACCTCCACCTTATCTGCAATTTCATTGGTGTTATCGATCGCCTGCGGCAGGTCCTTGAACAAACCCGTCATTTCATTACTCGACTTGAAATAGAACTGGTCATTGGGAAATGCAAATCTTTTATCCTTGATCATTACATCATCATCAGAGAATTCCCGCAGGGCAGGGGTAGCCAGTTTCTCACCGGTATTGATGCATAACAGGATATCATGGGCATTGAAATCGGATTGTTCCACATAATGAGAGTCATTGCTCGCAATGATCTTCACATTGTATTTGATCGCCAGTTTTACCAACACCTCGTTTACTTTATCCTGTTCGGGCATCCCATGACGCTGCAATTCCACATAATAATCTTCCTGGAAAATATTTAACCACCACTTGAATTCATTTTCTCCTTCATCCGCCCC
>DATINK010000049.1:0-3792 GCA_035474355.1 Chitinophagaceae bacterium
AATAAGGGTAACAATGATCAATGCAACATAACTGGCCAGGTTCATAATAAGAGAGGTTTTCCAAACCTTGCGGGATGGTTTTTTATTGTTCAATGCAAACAGGATCAACCCTTCCACAATGACACTGAGTGTGAAGGCGCCGAGGATACCAATAATATTTCCCCTCCCGATACTGATATTCGGAGTGAGGAAAGCGCCGACCAGGTATCCGACAACCACCGTTGCCAGGTTAGCCAGGAAAGAATCCAGGAAACATTTGGCAAATGCCTTGTTGAACTTAAGTTGGTACATGACGAATGCCTCCAGCAAAATAATGCCGAGAGGAATGATAAATAATACCAGGATCACGTCACCAAAGCCCACGTCGAATCCTGCATCCAGAAAAACGTATTTCATCTTACTAACATTTAGAGATTGAGTATGATAAATAAACCTATATAGGTTACGGTGTTCATCACCACACTGGTCAACCATACTTTCTTCGGAGCAATGCCTTTGC
This sequence comes from Chitinophagaceae bacterium, assembly GCA_035474355.1. Classification (GTDB taxonomy): domain Bacteria; phylum Bacteroidota; class Bacteroidia; order Chitinophagales; family Chitinophagaceae; genus DATINK01. The sequence goes on from DATINK010000049.1 coordinate 500, forward strand.
TGATCGCCTGGATAAGTAATGCTTCAATGACCACTGACACGACATAACCGATCAGCAAACCCGAATAATTTTCGCCCGCCAGTCCAATATCAATGGAAAACCTGGAGAATATATACCCGGCAGCCAGCGAGGCCAGGTTGGCAAGGAACGAGTAAAGCAGGGACTTTCCCGGTGTGCTGAATTTCATCAGCAGCATCACGATCCATTCTACAACTGTAATTACCAGTAAGGTGACTACCAGGATCAATTCAAAAAGTCCCGCCAGGGAAGCATCCAGTATAGTATAGTTCATGGAATATATGTTTTAGATGATCATTCTTTCATTACCGGCAATTCAATATAAGTGGCATATTTCGAATTAAAATAGATCTTATGTTCCGCCTTGATATAGTCACTCTCCTTTGCTTCAAATATATTGGGCACATATTTCTGTGGATTCCTGTCAATCACGGGGAACCAGGTACTCTGGACCTGGATCATGATGCGGTGACCTTTTAGGAAAACATGATTGATATCATGCAAGTCGATAATAAATTCTTCCGCTTTACCCGGCGTCAATGGCGAGGGATTTGAAAAACTTTTCCTGAAGCGTCCACGGAATACTTCCATGGCCACCGGTAATTGATAACCACTCATGATTAAACTGGATGTGTTTTTATCAGGATATACATCGATCAGTTTCACTACCCAATCGGCATCGGTGGCGCTGGTACTGGCAAATAAATGAGCGATCACTTTTCCGGTCACGACCAGTGGCTCTGTCAGCGGATCCATCATAAAACTGATCACGTCAGGGCGGCTATAAATAAACCGCTGGTCCTCCACATGCCAGGGTCGCCAGCGACTGCCTGTTCCGTATGTTGCTTCAATGGGTGGCATTCGGTAAGGAACCGGTTTTGCCGGGTCACTTATAAAACTTACAAAACCTGTTGCAGTTCCCGGTTTATCAAAGGAAGCTTTGTTCCCGGCAGCTGCATATAATTTTTTAATGCTGGCTTCTTCAGGCGGCCAGTTTGTATAGGTTTTCCATTGGTTGGAACCGGTTTGAAAACAATAAGCTTCAGAAAAATTTACCGAATCAACTCCTTTCAGCCATTTATCAAACCATTTTTTCTGCAGGTCGCGGAACCAAACTCCTGTGTTACTGCCAAAAGCGATATTTCCCAGGCTATCCCCCCTGGATCTTCCCCACTGCCCATGATTCCAGGGCCCCAGCACCAGGAAGTTCCGGTTGAAACTATCCTTCTTTTCCATATGACTATACATCAGCTGCGGGCCATTGATGTCTTCCTGGTCATAATATCCACCCACATGCAGTTGGGGTATTTCAGGATAGGGAACATAACTGAGGGTTGAATTCTTTTTCCAGAATTCATCGTAATTGGGATGTTTTGTAAAATTGTTCCAGGTAGGGATCTTGCCGTGAAAATATTTTTCATTTACATTCTTCAGCGATCCGAGTTGCAGGTACCAGTCAAAGAGATCATATTGCGGAAAAGAAAAATCGCTGTCTTTGGTAAGGTCAAATTCTAATTCATAACTGTATTCCATACCATAACTTAACCTGAATGCGCCATTGTGGTGAAAGTCATCACCCAGGAACAGGTCGCTCATACAGGCTTGTTCAGAAGACGCTTTCAAAGCAGGGTGAGGGTCTACTGAGCCCACCAGGGCCAGCCAACCCGGGTAGGAAATGCCATATATACCCACTTTCCCATTATTTCCAGTTACATTTTTTATCAACCAATCGATCGTGTCCCATGTATCTGTACTCTCATCAACCGTACCCGGCTCAGTGGCATGGGTAAGCGGCTCATGGATCTCCATGGTTCCTTCACTTCTGAATTTTCCACGTATATCCTGGGCCACAAAAATGTACCCCCCCTTCGCCATTACAAAATTGCCGAAGTTGCGGGGCGTTAATGTAACGGTGGAACCATCCCGTCCCGGGAAACTTGCGCCATAGGGTGTTCTTGAAAGGATAATTGGATAATCAACGGATTTGTCAACCGGTTGAAGGAAGACCGTATTTAAACGCACGCCATCTCTCATCGGGATCATAAAGGTCCTTTTTGAATAAACTACTGAATCAGTTTGGCTATACGCCGAATAGAATTGCAGTGAAAGCAGTAACAAGACAAGGAAGACTTTTCTCATAAATTAATTTTTACAAACCTTCGCCAAAATATTTGAGAACCATTTTCCGGGGAGCCGTGTATTTCCAGGCAGTAGTGATGGCATCCACGAGCATGCTTTTCTTTACTTTTTTCAGATCAATGAAAGTAGCCCCTTTCCTCCCCCATCCCCCCGGGACCGGAAAAATAATATTCTTATCGAACGTACAGAAAACGGATTGGTCAGTGAGGGACAACCTGACCATCATATAATCCTTATCAGTATGGATGGTGCAGAAGATCTTGTTGGCAACCCGGAAGTCGGGGATATGGAAATGACTCTTTTCCTCCACTTCCGGGAGTGAAAGGGCCGTTTTCCTGGCAAAATCTATACTGGGCATGCAATTTTTATAAAGTTATCCAAACCCGGAGGTTTTTAGCAAGGAATTTGCGGATAGGGATGCTGATATGCACATAAAGCCCACGGTTTTAACCGTTGGAACACCAGTCGCAGAGTTCGAAATTCTCAGGGTTGAAACCGCGGGCTGTGTGAACTGAAAACTAATATATATGAAATTCATCCTCCTGTTTTCTGTACTGTTATTTATGGCTGGCACAAGCAAAGCCCAATTAAAAACTACGCCTGTCTGCTCGCCATTCATAGTAGATATTTTAAGGGGCCGTGTAAATGATGTGGAGCCGGATTTTCCCCCTGCCCGGGTCAAAGAAAAACTGCCTTGTTTTACTGCAGAGGAAGCGGTAACCACTCCTTGCGGTGGTGCTGTTTACTACAAGGATAAGGACATCTATTTTTTTACGGGAAGAGAATATATCGAGATCAGGGAGAAATTCAAGGGGCAACTGAGTATCCCCTTACTGGGCGCTGCCCGCAGCAGTTTATTCAGGTGGCTGGGTAATCCAAAAATAAAAGATATTGTATGGGATGCATTTCAAACCCAGTATGGCACGCTGGTGCTCCATTATAGTAAAGCTGGTAAAGTAAACCTGATCCAATTCAGTAAAAGATCTACAGATAACCTCAGTTTATGTGAATAATAGGCGGGGTTTCAACGGCAGCAAATAACTTCGCTGAGAATTGTTTTCATTATTCAGCATGCGCCCGTTTTTTTTAGCCATTTTATTCATTTGTTTTCGTGCAACAGCTCAGCCCGATACCCG
>DATINK010000050.1:0-6793 GCA_035474355.1 Chitinophagaceae bacterium
GAATACCGGCGTAAGAATTTCACCATGATCAGTTTTGATAATTCCCGACCTTGCTTTAGAAAATGCATCTGTATATAACAACCCGAATGAAAGAGCAGGCATAGGCGAAATTACTATCTTCGCGCACATGCCAATAACTGACTGGGGAGAGATCATTTTTTATTTTTTTATCGCCATCACTGTTCTCCAGGTTTTTTATTATGGCTGGTTCTTCAGTCGTGTTGCTTTTTACAGGTACAAACCCAAACTTCAATCACAACAGCACCCGGTTTCCGTAGTGATCTGTGCAAGGGATGAGGATGAAAACCTGGCGCGTAACCTCCCGGGCGTATTGGTACAGAACTATTCCAGTACCAGTGAGGTCGTGGTAGTCAATGACAATTCCCAGGATGATTCGAAATACATCTTGCAGGAATTGAAAAAAACATTCAAGTCGCTGAATGTTGTTGAACTCACCCAGGAAGCGAAACTGATCCCCGGAAAGAAATATCCACTGTCGATCGGCATCCGCGAAGCCCATCATGAAATATTATTATTGACGGACGCGGATTGCGTGCCATCGAGTGATCGCTGGATCCAAAAAATGCAGGATGCTTACGGAGAGCACACAGAGATCGTGCTGGGATACGGCGCTTATCACAAGAGAAAAGGCTTGCTGAACAAACTGATCCGCTTTGAAACCTTTCATACTGCGCTTCAATATCTTTCTTATGCACTGGCGGGTGTTCCTTATATGGGTGTGGGAAGAAATCTTTCCTATAAAAAGGACCTGTTCCTCCGCAACAAAGGTTTTTCTTCCCTCAATCATGTTCCCAGCGGCGACGATGATCTTTTCATCAATAAAGTAGCCACGCGAAACAATACGGAAGTAGTGATCGATCCCGATGCCATCACCAGGTCGGTTCCCAAACTACATTGGGGCACCTGGCTCCGGCAAAAAACCCGGCATTACAGTACAGCGAAATATTATAAACCGGTACATAAATTATTGCTGGGATTCTATTTTCTTTCCCAGTTCCTTTATTTTCCTTTACTCGCGCTTACTCTTCTATTTTATGATTGGAGATGGGCCGGTATCCTTTTTGCCATTCGTTTCTTATTGCAGGCATTCGTTTTATTCAAAGCCATGCGAAAAATGGGAGAAGGAGATCTCTGGCCCTGGTTTCTTTTCCTGGATATGTGGATGTTCTTTTATTATATCATTTTCGCGTCTTCCCTTTGGAAAAAGCCAAAACAAACGTGGAACTAAGGCCCCCTGCCCCGAAGGGGTGCAGATCTAAGTATGGACATCATTCTAAAATATTTTCCTTCGCTTTCTGAAAAACAAATCGCGCAATTCAAATTGCTGGGGCAGGCATATGTTGAATGGAATGAGAAGATCAATGTGATCTCCCGCCAGGATATGGGTAGTCTTTATGAGCGGCATATACTGCATAGTCTCAGCATTGCTGCCCTATTCTCATTCAAAACCGGTGAAAGCATCATCGATATAGGTACAGGGGGCGGTTTACCCGGCATACCCCTCGCTATTTATTTCCCGGAAGTAAAATTCACGCTTGTGGATAGTATTGGAAAAAAGATCCGGGTAGTGGAAGCTATTGCAAAAGAAGCAGGACTGACAAATGTCCATGCGATCCGGGACAGGGCTGAAAATATCAAAGGGAAATTTGATTTCGTTCTAACCCGGGCCGTAGCACCTTTACAGGAACTCTGGAAATGGAGTAACCCATTATTAAGATCCGGGGGAAATGAAAAACATAATTCCCCGAAGTTTTCCGCGCCAGGGTTAATCTGCCTGAAAGGTGGCGATTTAAAAAAAGAAATTGCGGAGGCCCGTCTGCACCCTGAGATCGTTCCCCTTTCCACCCTTTTTAAAGAGGAATTCTTCCAGGATAAATATCTCCTTTATATCCCTCGCTGAAAAATAACCAGTTTGTGGTATTGGCAATTACAACTGAAAACAGACCTTTAGGCCCATGAAAGAGATCAGTGTTTGTATCGTGGATGATAACCAGGAATTGCGCAATGCACTGGAAGAGATCATCAACATGTCGGAAGGATATGAATGCATTGGCAAGATCGGAACTGCGGAAGCAGCCATTCAACAGATCCCCGGATTACAACCGGATGTTGTATTAATTGATATCAACCTCGGTGCGGGTGAAAGCGGGATTGATTGTGTCCGCATTTTAAAACCCAATGTACCGGCCACTAATTTTATGATGTGTACCGTCTATGAAGAAAATGAAAAAATATTCGAAGCATTAAGCGCCGGCGCCAGTGGCTATATCTTAAAGAAAACAGCCCCTTCCCGACTTTTGGAAGCTATTCGTGAATTATATGAAGGTGGCGCGCCCATGAGCAGCCAGATCGCAAGAAAAGTAGTAGCGGCATTCCAGGATAAAAAACCAGAGTCGGAAGAACTGGACGACCTGTCTAACCGGGAAAAAGAGATACTGGAATTATTATCGCGGGGGTTAATGTATAAAGAGATCGCGGCCGAGCTCCGCATCAGCCCCGAAACCGTAAGAAAGCATGTTTATCATATCTATGAAAAACTGCATGTAAGCAACCGGGTGGCGGCGGTCAATAAGTTTTACGGACGCTGAATACCAGGCTTTTTAACACTCTATCGGGGAGCCATAGCCTGGAAATACCACTAATAGGGTATTGGTAGCATCAGCAGCTGATCTAATTTTGGGTTGTAAGGGGTTCAAGCAACCCTGGACCTTTAACCATTAAGCCTTTTCCTTTTGAGCAAAAAGGACCTTAATCGAAAACTCGGAGCCCCTCGCTAATGCGGGGGGTTCTTTTTTTAATTCCATTTTATTTCCAGCCTGTTGTTCTTCCGGTCAATATCTGCCATGCGAAGGCTGGGATCAATTTCCACTACTTTAAAATCTCCCAATCGCCTTTTCGTAGAAATAATAAAAGTGGGCTCGGTCCATTTCCAGGCATTGTACACATTCCTCGGCAACGTAGAATCTTCCGCTTGTTTCTCACCATACATGAGATCAAGTGGAATATAATGAAGCTCTTTTGTGCTGTCTTTAAAAGTCAGTTGCACATCAATGGGCATGGGGATCATTCCTATGTTTCGGATCCTGACATTCGTCTTGCCGCCTTCTTCCCAAAGACTGTCGATCTTATAATCAATGGTTTTGATGGAATGGATCCAGTTTTCATAGTACCAGTCAAGCTTCATTTTGCTTACCTTTTCCGCCACGCGCATAAAATCAGCCGGGTTGGGATGTTTGAAACGCCATTGGCGACAATATTCATAGAGGATCTTGTCCAGGGTGGATCTCCCTGTGATATAACCAAGTTGTACCAGGAAGACCTCTCCTTTCGTATATGAACTTTGCTGGTAAGCAAAATTTGTATTAAAATAATTGGCTTCCGTCGACATGGGTTCTTCTTTTTCGCTTTTCACCAGCCTGCCATAACTATCATAAGCCCCGGAAAATGGAAACCCCTTACTACTATCGACAATCGCGCGAATCTTATGTTCAGCGAAAGAGGCAAAGCCTTCATCCATCCAGGAATATTTGTTTTCATTGTTAGCTACCATCCCATAAAACCAGGCATGCATCAGCTCGTGCATAGCAGATGTATATCTTAGTAACAATGTCCCCATAGGATACTCGGTTCCCCCATCTCCTCCATGTATAAATGAAAATTGCTTATAAGGATAAGCACCGAAAGCTTTTTCAATATAGGGCCACATTTTTTCCGCCCTGTTCAGGACCCCTTCCCATTGTTCCGCCGTGGCGTTGGTTGCTTTATATAACAAGTGTAGTGTGAGGCTGTCTTTGATCTTTTTTGTACGGTGTATAAAATCCGGGTCAGCCGCCCACATGAAATCGTGGACATTCGGTGCAAGGAAACGCCAGGTAAGTTTTTCTCCCGGTGGGGTGATGACTTTTGTACCAGGTGTTTCATAACCAAAACCAACCTGGTTAGGGTTCTGAAGATAACCGGTGCCCCCCAGCATATATCTTTTATCAATGGATATGCTCACATCAAAATCACCCCAGACGCCATAAAATTCCCTTCCTATAAATGGAGTCGGATGCCAGCCTTCCTGGTCATACGCACAGATCTTCGGATACCATTGCGCCATGGAATACCGGACTTTCGTAACCGGCTGATCTCTTCCGGTGCGTCTTATTATTAATGGGACCTGGGCTTCGAATTGAACATCAAAGACAACTTTAGAACGGGGTAAAATAGGTTTATCCGGAGTCACTTCGAGGATCGTTTCCATAACCTTATATTTCTGTGGCCTTCCATTCAACTTCATTGAGATGATCTTCTGGTAGCCGATCTCATCCGGATTCAATTTAGAAATATCTTTTATTCTTGTATCCTTATCGCTCAGTTCCTTTCCATCCCTGTCATAGCCGAGCAGGATGCCAGCCTGGCGACGGTCCCGGGTTTCCATCATGCTTCCGGGCTGGAATGCATTATAAAATAAATGGTAAAAGACTTGCCATAATGTATCGGGCGAATTGTTCCAATATTCGATCTTCTGGGTACCGGTAAAGCGATTGGTGACCACATTCATGTCAATATTCATTGTATACTTTACCCGTTGCTGCCAGCGATCGGGTTGCGACAAAGCAGGAAAAATATTGCTGCTAAGAAAAAATAATATGATCAGCACCTGTTTCAAGGGGTCACAATATGATGTTTAAAGTCTGATGTTTAAAGTTTAATGTTTGTTAATCTTATGATGCAGTCATTTCTTATTCCTTATTCCTTATTCCTCCCCCTCCCACGATGATCACAATCTCTCCTTTTACTCCTTTTTCCTGGTAATGATCATGTACCTCTTGCAAGGTTCCCCGCTGATGCTCTTCATATATTTTACTGATCTCCCGGCTGACGCATGCTGGCCGTTCTGCTCCAAAATGACTGATCATTTCCGCCAGTGTTTTTACCAACCGTTGGGGCGATTCATAAAATATCATCGTCCTTTCCTCATTCGCGAGCTTTTGAAGCAATGCCTGCCGCCCTTTTTTTAAGGGTAAAAATCCTTCAAAACAAAATCGATTGGCAGGAATGCCGCTATTCACCAGGGCCGGCACAAATGCCGTTGGTCCGGGTAAGGATTCAATTTTTACACCCGCCTTGATGCATTCTCTTGCCAGTAAATAGGCGGGATCGGAAATACCGGGTGTACCCGCATCTGTAACCAGGGCCATTTTTTTTCCTTCGAGCAATTGACTCACCAGGTGACGTAATACTTTATGTTCATTATGCTGGTGATAAGGCGAAAGCGGTTTTACGATTCCATAATGGTTTAATAAGACTGCGGTGGTGCGGGTATCTTCGGCAAGGACAAGATCTACTTCTTTTAAAATTTCAATGGCCCTCAGTGTAATGTCTTTTAAATTACCGATGGGTGAGGGAACAAGGTAAAGCATTGAATTAATTACGAATTACGATTGACGAATTACGAAGGGTTCGCAACAGATATCTCAAAATATTCCATCACCGGGTTCGCCAATAATTTTTTGGCTGCTTCTTCCGCAAGTGCACGTGCCTGTTCGGGTGTATTCGCGTCGATCTGTAAGGTTACATTCTTGCCGATCCTGACTTCTTCCACTCCTTTCAACCCCAGGTTTTCCAATCCATTCATGACCGCTTTTCCCTGCGGATCGAGTAATTCTTTCAGCGGCATTACTTTCACCTGTACCGTATGCATCATGCCATTTTATTTTTGAAGATCAAAGATACCAGAATGTAAGCGAGGATGATCACTGGTCCAGCGAGCCATTGAAAGATCACAACAGATAATATGGCCATCCCAATCAAAAGAAACTGGGGCAGGTTTTTCTTTACGTTTACATTCCTGAACTTAAGACTGATGAAAGGGATGCTGGATGTCATCAGGAATGAAAACAAAATAACGATCCCGTACAACACCCATTTATTGACCAGGAGATTGATGGCCCAGGCTTCATTTACATTCCAGTAGACCAGGGGAAGGGAAGCAATGAAAAGCCCGACAGCCGGAACCGGCATTCCTTTAAATGAGTAAGCACCGCCGCTGGTATCAAGATTAAACTTAGCTAATCGCCAGGCTGCAGCACAGGGCAATAAAAGAGCAGGTACCAACCAGATCATCGATGTATTTAAACCATCCGGTCCATGCGCATAGCTCAGACGCAAAAACTGGTAGATGATAAGTCCGGGTGCTACTCCAAAACTGACGATATCCGCCAAAGAATCGAGTTCCCGGCCCATTGCCGACTGGCTATTGAATAAACGGGCTACAAACCCATCGAGAAAATCAACGAGCGCCGCCATACCGATGAACAAAGAAGCCAGCCATATCTTTTCAGGTATATCGATCAGCTGTGTTCCGGTTGCCGCATCTGTATAAATGGCTATTCCATTCTGTAAAATAAAAATGATGGCGATGCAGCCGAAGACGAGGTTAAGAACCGTAAATAAATTAGGGAGTTGTTTCATTGAATCAAAATTCGTACTTCGTACTTCGTAATTCGTAGTTTGTTATCCACGATTCTTCATTAATGATTCTATCTCTTCAACTGTAATGGGAATGTTCTTCATAAGATCCTTATTCCCATTCTTTGTGATCCAGAGATTATTTTCGATCCGGATGCCCATGTTTTCTTCTTCAATATAGATGCCGGGTTCCACAGTGAATACCATGCCGGCTTTAATGGGTTCGGTGCGTGTGCCGAGGTCGTGTACATCAATACCCAAATGGTGCGAGATCCCATGGTATAAATATTTCCGGTATGCCCTGTTTTCCGGGTCC
>DATINK010000051.1:0-2186 GCA_035474355.1 Chitinophagaceae bacterium
TGTTTTGCAACGTAAAACAGGATGCCGTCATTGAAGCCATGGATGCACCTACCATTTATGAAGTACCCGTGGCCATGATGCGCGAAAAGCTGGATGTGATCTGTCTTAAAAAACTGGACATAACCGAGTACAGGGAACCCGAACTGACCCGTTGGAAAGAATTTCTTGATAAACTGAAATACCCCAAAAGCCGGGTGACCATTGGTCTTATTGGGAAATACCTCGAATTACAGGATGCCTATAAATCAATACTGGAATCATTTGTTCATGCCGGGGCGATGAATGAATGCCAGGTGCAGATCACGAATGTGCATAGTGAATTTATCACGGAAGACAATGTAGCGGAAAAGCTCGCGGGCCTGGATGGTTTGCTCGTTGCACCTGGATTCGGGCATCGCGGAGTAGAAGGAAAGATCACGGCTGTAAAGTATGCGCGGGAAAACGGTCTTCCCTTCTTTGGCATTTGCCTGGGTATGCAGATGGCGGTCATTGAATTTGCAAGAAACGTGCTTGGATTAAAGAACGCGCATTCCACCGAAATGGATCCTGAGAATACAGAACCGGTGATCGACCTGATGGAAGAACAAAAAAAGATAACGGCAAAAGGGGGCACCATGCGGTTGGGCGCTTATACCTGCGAAATAAAAGAAGATACTTTGGCTTACAGCATCTACGGAAAACCGGTGATCAGTGAAAGACATCGTCATCGCTGGGAGTTTAATAACAGGTACCTGGAAGCATTTGAAAAAGCCGGCATGATCGCCAGCGGTAAGAACCCGGGAACCAACCTGGTGGAGATCATCGAACTTCCTTCTCATCCCTTCTTTATTGGCGTTCAATATCACCCGGAACTAAAAAGTACAGTGGAGAATCCTCAACCCGTTTTCGTTCATTTCATCAAAGCAGCACGCCAGTTTTCTGAAAAGAAAAATGAAGTGAAAAATCCTTTATTACAGTCCGAAATGATCTGATGCAAGTGGCAAGTGGCGAGTGGCAAGTGGGAAGAAAGGCTGTTGTATTGATCCCACTAGCCACTAGCTACTACACACTAGCCTTCAAATCGCTATATTTGCGTCCCTAAATTTCCTGAATGAAATTCGATCGTAATACCATCATTGGCTTCGTGATCCTGGCTGCTTTATTCTTTGGTTACTTTTTTTATACAAATAAGGAGCAGTCTAAATACCGTAAGCAAAAAGCCATTGAAGACTCCATTGCTCTTTCCAAATTACCCAAACCCGATACGGCCCTGCTCCACAAGGATTCGATGAATGCGGTTGTCGTGAACCAGGAAGTCAAAGCAGGTGATTTTAAAACAGCAGTTTCAGATTCCGAACGCATTGTTTATGCAGGGAATGACCTGCTCAGGATTGCTTTTACAACAAAAGGCGGTCAGCCAAAATGGGTAGAATTAAAAAACTTTAAAGGCCCCGATAGCCAGTTTGTAAAACTCGCAGCCAGTGATTTTGATAAGATCGGGTATACTATCAATACAGGAGGGGGAAACAGTGCCAGCACCACCGACCTGAATTTTCAACAGGTAGATTCAGTAAAAAATGCAGACAAGAGTACTACAGTCTCTTTCACACTTCTCGCCTCGGATACTTCAGGCAGCCGCATCACGCATCGCTATACGATCAGGCAGGATAATTATATGATCGATTTTGATATTGAAATGAAGGGCGCCAATCACCTGCTGGAACAGGGCCTGGTCAACCTCAACTGGCAGTATTCGGCGGGTCAACAGGAATCGGATGTCAGTTTTGAAAAATCCAATACACAGGTAGGCTATGTGATGGATGGTGATTTTGATTACCATAGTATCGGGCGTAAAAGCGGGAAGGAGTTCAGCAAATCGGTAAAATGGCTGGGTGTGCGCCAAAGGTTCTTCTTCACGGCACTGGTGGCCAAATCGAATTTTACTTCCGGCAAGATCAATTGGGAGATACCACCGGATAGCGAGAAAAAAATATTGAAATCAACGGCTGCTATGAAATTGCAGGCGACTGCAGGTACCACGACCACTATTCCGCTCAGTATATATTATGGGCCTTCGGATTTTCATACGCTGAAGAAATACAATTTAAGTTTTGAAAAGCTGATCAACCTGGGCCAGGGCATGTATTCATTCGTGCGGCCCATCAACAGGTACCTGATCATGCCTGTATTTGACCTGATGAAAAAAA
>DATINK010000052.1:0-2300 GCA_035474355.1 Chitinophagaceae bacterium
CCTTTTTCACGATGTAAAGGTAAATCAAAATTTGTATTACTTGCAAGGTGTGAGACTAAATGATGCTCGAATTGTTATATGATTTTGGTCATGTAAATAAAACAGCCAGAACAGTGAATCAGCTATAAAATGGCTCGAATACGCTCAAATTCGGTCAACTATTCTCTTAGGCTCAACAAAATTTATCAATAATCGAAACTTAATACTTTGAATATTGATTGTAAAATTTTTACTCACGAATCAAAAATAACGGGTGGGTGCTTCTAAAATAGATTTTGCGTGATTTAATAGGTCTTGCTAGTGTTTCCATTAGTATCTCTGATATTTTATACTTCCGTATTTTTCTAGCCTTTTTTTCTTCGACCCATTCATACCATTCTACACGGGTGAAATACTCTTCCCCATCTCTCATTACCTTGACAAGTTTGGTTGGTAGAAGGTTTTTCGGGGGAAGAACATCTTTATTATCCTTGATCAGGAAAATCTCAAGATGCGGTTTTCTCCTATCCGACGGGACAATACGCTTTTTAAGCAGGCTGCTCTTTACATATTTAGTGAGATCGGCGCGGTCGATATTAAAGAATTGTTCCAGGTCATAAATCGAATACCAACTGTCTTTATTATTAATGGCCGACTTTGGAATCAGTTTTTTGTCCAGTGCTTTCTGGCAGGACATGCATTTGATCCCGTTTTTGTCATACCAAAAGTTTTCATTCAAGACCGAGAGTCCGCAAACAAGACAGGTAAAGCCCCCTTCTATCTGAAAGCCTTTGGGGTTTTCTTCAAGCATCTTCTTGTAAGCATCTTCTCTACGTGAACTATCACATATGGTATTCGCCAATCGCTTCACAAACCAAAAGGATTGAATTAGCTCATCTTCAGTCATCGCCCTGCCATGCGCTTTTTCCAGCAAGGCTTTCAGCTTCTGAAGTTGTTGTTGGGGTTTCATTGTTAAGAGTTTTGAAGTGAAACCTCAAAACCCTGACCAATTACGAAACCTTTTCAAATACCTTAGAATTTCTTACAGTTATAAAGAGATGATAATCACATTTCTAGTATTATACCTGACATAACTCTCCCATTTTGTGTAATCAATAAAATCTTTTACCTCACCTCACTTCACTATCTTACCTCTAGTTTATTGAGGCGAAGCGCATCTTCAATGTCCTTAATTCGGCTTTTATGTGGCATGTTTTTGCCAGCCTCCCAGGCTCTCACAGTAGATGCATCAGCAGACAATAAAAGGCCAAGTTCTTTTGGTGTTAATCCATGCTTATACCGATATCTGGTTATTCTTCCTCCAAAAGTTGAGGCATCTACTTCAATTGGCAAATACCCGATCATTTGTATGATACCTGGCATCTGTTTTACTGTTGGCTTTCTATTTCGCATCTCCCACCCGACAACGGTATCCTCGCATACTCCTAAGCGTTTGGCAATATCAGCCTGAAAGAGTTTATTATTGATTCTCCATGCACGAATATGATCACCAACAGTATTCAATTCTTTCGGATAGCTTTCCGAGATTGGACGTCTTATTACCGCATTTAACTCAGAAAATAGCAATGCAGGAATGTCCCTGCGGATATTATAATCATCCCGAAAGAGAATGCAGTTGTCCACCGGGAGCTGTACAAAAGTATCTCAACAGGATATCGGGTCCTTTATTAGACCGGATTGACCTGCATGTAGAAGTAACGCCGGTGGCTTTTCGTGAACTTTCCAATGAACAGGCGCAGGAGAACTCTGCATCGATCCGGGAACGGGTCATCAGGGCCCGCGACCTGCAAGAAAAGCGATATGAGAATTTCCCGGGGATCTATTGCAATGCACAGATCAGCAGTAAAATGCTCAAAAAGATATGTGTCATTGGTTCGGCAGGCCAGCAGATCTTAAAATCCGCCATGCAGAAATTAAATTTATCAGCACGCGCTTATGATCGTATCCTGAAAGTTTCAAGAACCATTGCCGACCTGGAAGGAAGCGAGGATATTAAAACGGAACATTTGGCAGAAGCGATCAATTACAGAAGCCTTGACCGGGAAGGATGGGCGGGGTGATAGCTCAGATGCAATACCGCGGATCACCTTCAAGGATTTCCTGCTCAAGCTTAGGCGCCTCACCTTCCTTCCATAAATGTGTGCGATGCACAACACGGTAGACCAAAGGACCGCCATCAGGCCGGTCACTGCGTTCAAGCGGCCGCGGTATACATACAAATTCAACCGAAAGCTGATCAGTGGTAGCAGTTACCAGGGCATAACCGTGGCCACCCTCGTCGAGCAACGATAAATGCGGTG
>DATINK010000053.1:0-3716 GCA_035474355.1 Chitinophagaceae bacterium
CTTTCAATACAGGCTTTTCACCATTGCTGGCTTTACGGAATGAAGTGATGATCACAGCCGGGTCTTTCGGGTTTTCCGAAAACATCAGTGCCGTTACCTTATGCAGTGAATCATACATACCTGAATACCTTTCGTTATCCAGGGCTTCCAGCGCTTTTTTGATAAGGCTGTTCTTCGCCACTTTCATTTCCACTTTTTTATCAAAGCATGCGCGGCGCAATTTTCCCACCTGTTCAACAGAAAGTGATTCTGTATCCGTGACATAAAAATTGCTGTATTGCGAGAATTTATCTTTCAGCGCTGCAATTACTTCGTTTTTTTGATCTTTCGTCATGTTAATAAGTTTTGACTTCTTTCAGTGAAAGGTTTTATCAATGAATAAATCCTTTGGTGTCTACAGATATGCCCGGGCTCATCGAACTGGCCATGCTGACGCCTCTCAGGTAAATTCCCTTTGCGGAAGATGGTTTTGCTTTGATGATGGCATTCAATAATTCCTGGCTGTTCTCAGCGATCTTGTCGGCTGCAAAACTGACACGACCAATGGAAGCGTGAATGATGCCTGCCTTATCGATCTTGAAGGCGATCTTTCCACCCTTTACATCATTGATCGCGTTGGCAACATCATTTGTCACTGTACCTGTTTTGGGATTCGGCATCAGGTTACGGGGACCGAGCACTTTACCCAGTTTACCGATCTTAGGCATCACCGAAGGAGTGGCGATGATCACATCCACATCCACCCAACCGCCTTCTATCTTGGTAACGTATTCATCCAGGCCAACAAAGTCAGCACCCGCTGCTTTTGCTTCGGCTTCTTTATCGGGCGTGCACAGCACCAATACTTTTTTCGTTTTACCGGTACCGTGAGGAAGGGTGACAGTTCCGCGGATCGCCTGGTCGGCTTTCTTGGGATCAACACCCAAACGAATATGCAGGTCAACCGATGCATCGAATTTGCAGGTAGTGGATTCTTTTACCAAAGTAGAAGCTTCCTTGAGGCTATAGAATTTATTGCCATCCACCTTTGCTTCTGCCAGTTTTCTTTTTTTGCTGAGAAATGCCATCTTACTATTTTTTAATTTCCCGGCACGAAAAGCCGGGACGAATGATTTTTAATTATCCCAGGGTGCTTTTCCTTCCACGGTAAGTCCCATGCTGCGCGCTGTACCCGCGATCATCTTCATCGCACTTTCTACAGTAAAGCAATTCAGGTCGGGCATTTTGTCTTTCGCGATCACTTCAACCTGTGACCAATTCACTTTTCCGACTTTATCACGTATGGATTCTTTTGAACCTTTTTGCAATTTGGCAGCTTCCAAAAGCTGAACTGCTGCTGGTGGAGTCTTGATGATGAAATCAAAACTTTTATCGGTGTATACAGTAATAAGTACAGGCAATACCTTGCCCATCCTGTCCTGTGTACGGGCATTGAATTGTTTGCAAAACTCCATGATGTTGATACCCTTGGAACCAAGGGCGGGCCCTATCGGGGGTGCCGGGTTGGCCTGGCCACCCTTGCACTGCAGCTTGACAAAGCCGGATACTTCTTTCGCCATATTTTATCGATTTATTGGTTCAATCGTCCCGGTTTTAAGGGGACTCCCAAGTTCATCCGAATCCAACTAAACCTTGGGGGTCAGTTGGTTATAATCCCTAGGGAATACTCCTTCGGGGATGTAAAGAACTGTGGGGCGGCAAAGATAAGGTGCAAGAGGGAAAAAGCCAAAAGCCAATGAATTCTATTTCGCCAGGAGCTGACGAAATAGTACGTCCATTTTATTTAACATTACTTCTTTGCTATACTTTATTTCAACCTGAGATCTTGCTGCAGCGATCATGGCATCTAATTCAGGATATTTAATAAGTTCTCCCATCGCCCTGCAAAAATCTGATGGTTCACCGGGTTCAAATAAAAATCCCAGTTTCCCTCTTTCCAGTATTTCTGCTGTACCTGCCCGGTTGGTTCCTATCACCGGAACTCCACTGGACATGGCTTCCAGCGTTACCATTCCCATGGTTTCATTTTGCGATGCCATGGCAAACACGTCGATCGCCTTATAAAACAATTCAATTTTTTCATTGTAGGGCCGGAAATGTACCCGGTCCCTGATAGCCGATTCATCTACCATATTATATAAGGAGCCGATAAATTCATCGCTGTGGTCATTCGTAACGGCGCCCATGAGTACTACATCAAAATTTTTTTCAGGATCGTTCTTCATCATCGCAACCGCTTTGATCAAAGTATCCTGGCCTTTCATGGGGTCGATCCTTCCCAGGATACCCACTATTCTTTTCTTTTGGGGCAGGTCCAAAACGATCC
This sequence comes from Chitinophagaceae bacterium, assembly GCA_035474355.1. Lineage (GTDB taxonomy): Bacteria > Bacteroidota > Bacteroidia > Chitinophagales > Chitinophagaceae > DATINK01. Next base: position 2,327 of record DATINK010000053.1, read on the forward strand.
TTGCATCCACTTTCCCAATATTGTTTTTGGTTAATCTGGCTGTGTCAGCGCCCAACGGAATGATCTCAATTTTGGAAGCCGGGATATTTGTCCTGGCCAACACCTCTTCTTTCAAATAATCGAGCGGGCATATCCAACGGTCGATCATGGCATACCGAAACCGGTGAACCGGATCTTTTTTGTTAACGCCCACCAGCATTTGTTGCTGGTAGATCAATTTTATTTTCCGGTTGAAAAGACGTTTATAAAGTGATAATGCAGCAATGTCCTTATTGAGAGGGGTGAATAGTAATGCGATCTTTTCCTTTTTAACTAGTCGCCGGATAAAAAACAGTTTGCTGATCGTATTTACTGAACGAACAGAGATGACTTGTTGCAGACTTTCTTTTGCTTTATTCTCCATTTCGGTTCCTGCTGCTACTACTAATTTCGGGTTCCACCCTTTCTCCCTCAGCCAGGCAGCCAGCCGGATCGTATTCAATTCAAGACCCCCGAATGAACGGGAGGTACAGACCAACAGGATATTTTTAAGGAAATCCATCAGGAAACTTATTGAAGAAATATTCCGGAACTTGCCGGTTCACTAAATTAGCGCCACCGGTAAGATCCATGAAACTTTTTATCAAACGTTATACAAAGATTGCTTTTACCTGGCTGCGATTGCATAAATTCTTTAATCTTTTTTCATCCGGCAACCTGAACCTTTATTACCTCACAAAGTTTTCCGCCTGGGCAGCGAAAAACAGGAAGATCCCCTACAATGATTTTCCATCGAAATGGAAATATGAAAAAAGGTACCCGCTCTACCAATGGGTGATTGAAAAAGAAGGGCTGGCAAATGTCCCGGTCGATTATTTGGAATTTGGTGTTGCGGGGGGACATTCATTCCGTTGGTACCTGGAGCATCTTCCCCATCCCGATAGCCGGTTTTTTGGCTTTGATACTTTTAGCGGCTTACCTGAAGACTGGGGTCCTTATAAAAAAGGCGCTTTTGCCAATGATAATAAACCACCCGAGGTGAATGATGACAGGGCAAAATTTTACCAGGGGCTCTTTCAACAAACATTACCTGGATTCCTGGCGGATACACGGGAAGAAAGAAGACGGGTGATCATGATCGACGCGGATCTTTATTCCGCAACATTATACGTGCTGACGACCCTTGCGCCCCGCATGAAAAAAGGAGATATTATTTTCTTTGACGAGTTTGCCGTTCCGAAACATGAATTCAAAGCCTATTATGATTTCGTGCAGGCATATTACATCAATTTACGATTGATAGCAGCGGCAAATAATTACTATTTCACTGCATTTATAGTGGAATGACGGTTCTAAAATCAGATTATTCTTTAACAAGTTTCTGAAAGACGATAGAAGAACCCTGTTCAAT
>DATINK010000054.1:0-10802 GCA_035474355.1 Chitinophagaceae bacterium
ATTCGGACTATCGATCCTTTTGTCAAGCATAATCAGGTTGTCTCCCACCACTTCAGTAGCAAACTTGCGATTGCCTTCCTTGTCCTCCCAACTGCGGGTACGTAACCTCCCTTCAATATATATGAGACTGCTCTTATGAAGATATTTTTGTGCGAGTTCAGCCAGCCCACGCCACAAAACGACGGTATGCCATTCGGTCTGTGATACCAGTTTACCGGAACGGTCCTTAAAAGTTTCAGTCGTGGCGAGGGGAAATTTGGCAACTGCGATATTTCCTTCGAGGAATTGCACATCCGGGTCTTTGCCCAGGTTTCCAATCAGCATTACACGGTTTACGCCTCTCATATATTTATTCTTTTCCGTTTGCCCCGAAGGTCCGCAGGACTCCTTCGGAGGGTTCCGGGGCGAACGTGGTTAACTAATCTTCGTGTGTAGATAATGCTCTCTAAAATTAAATTTTTTTAGGGGGAAACCCTTAAATATTTAATGCCATACCTGGGCCAATCCGGGCGGCTCAGCTCCGCAGGAGCCTCCTGTAATCATCCATGAGCTTCGGAAAAGCATAATGTTCCAATGTTTTTTGGGGAACCCAGCGCCAATTATTTTTGATCGTTGGTTTTTGCCTGACCCGCACGTGAATAAACCGGCTCTTAATCAATTGGTGGGTTAGTTGTTGTTGTAGTACCGGGGAAATACCCAGTGTTTCATATTTATTTTTGATCAGCCATTTTCTTTTCTCTGCCGCAGAAAGGATTTGTTTTTTCGTTGTTTCAATTTTGCTTTCGATGAGCGGGAATGTGAATAGTTGTTGCCAGATATCTTTCTCTTCTCTTTTTTGAATGGCTATCTTTTTATCAAACTCCATGACGAGGAAATAAAACCAGCGTTTTTTTATGATGAGCTTTTTCTCTTTTACCGGAAGCTCATTTATTTTATTGTTTAAAAAAGCAGAACAGGTTTTATTAAATGGACACGCATTGCACAGGGGATTTACAGGTTTACAAATAACCGCCCCGAAATCCATGAGCGCCTGGTTATAAATGCCCGGCTTGTCTTTATCCAGCAATTTGTCCGCGAGTGCAGTAAAGAATTTTTTACCGGCAGAAGAATCGGTAGGCTGACTGATCCCGAAAACCCTCGCCAGCACTCTGAATACATTTCCATCGACAACTGCATGGGGCTGGTTGAATGCAAAAGATGCAATGGCGGCAGCGGTATAGGGCCCCACTCCTGCCAGTTCCAGGATCTCCGGGTAGGTGGATGGAAATTTTCCTTTGTGCTCCTTAACAATGTAGCGTGCGGTCTTGATCAGGTTCCTGCAACGGGTATAATAACCCAGTCCCTCCCAGCATTTATATATTTTTTCATCGCTTGCTTTTGCGAGCTGCTGTATAGTAGGAAATGTTTCTATGAAACGATGGTAATAAGCCAGTCCCTGTCCCACCCTGGTTTGCTGAAGAATGATCTCACTAAGCCAGATCTTATAAGGATCCCGTTCCCCTTTCCATGGCATTTGCCGCTTATTCTTTTCCTCGTTCCATTTTAATAAAAGCCGGGGGAACCTTTTTTCCTGGGCTTTCGAATTCCTTTTTTTCATTGAAAATGGCGATGTTCCTGTCACGGCTTAGGGGGTTAAACAGGCCCCATTTTTGTCGAAAATTGCATTATCCGGCAAAAATTGGGTAAATGAGGTTGAAAAAATTTAAGCCTATTGGGTTGACAATCATATTATTTTAGCATAAATTGGTGTCCGAAACTAACTAAAACCTGTAACAATGAGAAAAGCCGATCTCGTTAATCAGATATCAGAAAAAACGGGGATACCTAAGGTTGATGTTTTGGTAACCCTCGAAACCATGTTTAAAGAAGTAAAAGATACTCTTGCCGGCGGCGAGAATATCTATATCCGCGGCTTCGGTAGTTTCATTACCAAAAAACGTGCAGCCAAGATCGGGCGCAATATCAAGAAGAACATCGCTGTACACATTCCCGAACATTATATTCCAGCCTTTAAGCCAGCTAAAGAATTCGTTGCTGAAGTGAAAAAACTGGTTTCTGTTAAGCCAGATGCTGGCCCTGGAGAAGATGCATAGTCATCTATCTTTGCTTCCTCTAATTTATTACTGTGGGTAGACCTCAATGGATCACTATTGTCGCTGGTATTGTTTTAGTAACTGTTATATTTCTTTTTGCCAGGAGGATTCCAAATAAAACAAATGGCCCTGCACCCGAAAGCCAAATAACACATTCAGTTATCACAATCGATACGATCCTCACACTGGCAAAAAAACAATTGAGTCCTGAACAAGTGGTGCGATTGAATACATTGGAAAATTCTATTTCAAGAGGCGATGTAAAGGCTCAGCAATTAAACGTGTATCATCTGCTCTCCCATTTTTGGGCAGATTCTGCAGGAATTTTCGAGCCTTATGCCTGGTATGAAGCAGAAGCTGCCAGATTGGAAAATTCCGAAAAAACCCTGACCTTTGCTGCCCGCTTGTTTTTAGAGAACCTGGAAGCTGATGATGTAATTGAACGAAAAAAGTGGAAAGCCTTGCAAGCCAAGGACTTATTTGAAAGATCTTTGAAGATTAACCCCGCAAATGATTCCTCCAAAGTTGGATTGGGAGCCTGCTATTTGTTTGGCGGCATTTCCAGTTCCCCGATGGAAGGAATATTGAAGATCAAAGAAGTAGCTGACCGGGATAGCACAAATGTATACGCATTGATGACCCTGGCCCGCGGATCTCTCATTTCGGAGCAATATGACAATGCAATACGCCGTTTAGAATCCGTTCATCGCCATGACCCAAATAATGTGGATGCGATCATGATGCTGGCGGAGACCTACGAACGTTTAGGCGACAATACCAACGCCATCCGTTGGTATAACCTAAGCCTTGAACATATTCAAAACACAGAAGCAAAAAAGGCCGTTGCTCACCGGATCGAAGATTTGAAGAAAAAATGATCCTGGCTGGCTGCCCCTTCAAACGAATTAGAAAAAATTATTATAAACATTATTAAAAAAACATTTCACTATGCCTTGTGGTAAGAAGAGAAAGCGTCATAAGATCGCGACGCATAAGAGAAAGAAAAGACTGAGAAAGAACCGACATAAGAAGAGGAACAAGTAGTTTTAAATTTTAAGTTCTAAGTTTTAGGTAATTAACTCTCCGATCCTTTGAAGAATGTCACATACCAAGTGATATCATACTTAAAACTTAAAACCCAAAACTTAAAACCAGAACAGTCAAACCGGTTCTAAAGCCGCCTCAGGTTTACCTCCCCTCCCCGATTCGGAAATTCAGTAGCCGGTAATCAGCAGCAACGCAAGGTTGAACATGTATGTAAGCTGTAAATGAACAAAGAACTTATTATTAATGCCGCTCCGCAGGGTGTCGAGATCGCCTTGCTGGAAGACAGGAAACTGGTAGAACTGCACAATGAAAGAAATGATGCACGTTTTGCCGTGGGTGACCTGTTCCTGGGAAAAGTAAAAAAACTGATCCCCGGTTTGAATGCCGCATTTGTAGACGTGGGCTTTGAAAAAGATGCTTTTCTTCATTATACCGACCTGAGTCCCTATGCCCGCTCCCTTCTCAAGTTCACCAATATGTGTATACAGGATAAGTCGGAGAGCGGTCTCGATTATTCAAAGTTTTCCATAGAACCGGAGATCATCAAAACCGGTAAGATCAATGAAGTTTTGGGTGGCAAGCCGAATATCCTGGTCCAGATCCTGAAAGAACCCATTGCCGCGAAAGGCCCCAGGTTGAGTTGCGAACTTTCTCTGCCCGGTCGCTTTGTTGTGGTCACTCCTTTTAACGATATCGTCGCCGTTTCCCGCAAGATCCATTCCTCCGAAGAAAGAAAGCGTCTGCAAAAAATTGTGGAGGCGATCAAGCCTAAAAACTTTGGCGTGATCGTGCGTACAGCAGCTGAAGGAAAGAACACAGCGGAATTACATGAGGATCTTTCAGCCCTGGTAACCATGTGGAAAACCATTCAGGCTAATCTCAAGGGCGGTGTAGCTCCTGCTAAAGTCCTGAGTGAACAGACAAAAACAAATAGTATACTTCGTGATCTTCTGAACGAGGATTTCAATAAGATCGTGGTCAATGACAGGACCATCTTTACCGATACAAAGAATTATATCCAGCGGATCGCTCCTGAAAAAGCGGATATCGTTTCTTATTACCAGAACGGGTCTACCATTTTTGATTCATTTGGTATTACCAAGCAGGTGAAGTCTTCGTTTGGCAAGACCGTGAATATGAATAGCGGCGCCTACCTCATTATCGAACATACAGAAGCCCTGCACGTGATCGACGTCAACAGCGGATACAAAAGCGTGGGTAATAACCAGGAGATAAATGCCTTGGAAACAAACCTGGAAGCCGCTGAGGAAGTGGCCCGGCAATTACGCCTTCGTGATCTGGGTGGTATTATCGTAGTCGACTTCATTGATATGAAGTTCCCTGATAATAAGCGCCGGCTGGTAGAAAAAATGGAAGAGTTCATGTCGCCCGACCGGGCCAAACATGCGGTGCTTCCCATTTCCAAATTTGGTATCATGCAGATCACCCGGCAGCGGATGAAGCCGGAGATGAATATCAACACCCAGGAAATTTGTCCCGGTTGTAATGGTACCGGCAAGATCACTTCAACGGTCCTGCTGGAAGATGATATTGAAAAGAATTTAAGTTACCTCATCACCCATAAGAACGGCAATCTCAAATTAGTCGTCAACCCCATCATCTACGCTTACCTCACCAAGGGCTGGCCCTGGCAAACGCGTATGGCAAAATGGAAGAAGAAGTTTGGCCAGAAGACCAGGCTGGAAGAGAACAACAATTACCATCTCACGGAATATAAATTCTTTGATAAGAATGATGAGGAGATCAAGTTGTAAACTGACCCTAAAATTGCATCGAAACCCCCATTATTCAGGTCCTCATACTTATTCTGTTTTTTAAGCCATTTTTTGCGAAACAGCTAACCTTCCACCCATCAGAACCATGCTCTTTTTTAAGTCGTTTTGCCACCCATAAACTAACAAAGTCGGGAAGCCCTGGTTTTGAGAGTTAAAAGGCATCTGCAATTAATGGTCTTTCTATTAAATTAATAATCATGAAGTTATAATAAATTTAAAAGCCGTCATATCTATGCCTTACCCAAAAAGGTTATGAATTAAAGTTATCAACAGGCTTGAAAATTTATTTTGTAATGTGGGGCATATTTGTAACTTAGTGCAAGAATTTAATGGGTTAGTAAGTAAGGGGGTCAATCGCAAGATTGGCCCTTTTTACGTCCAAAAATCACCCCTTATTTTTATTCATATTTCAGCGCTTATTTTTTCCCCATTCTTACACTTGTTAGTCTGCATTTTTCTCAATTTGCAAACGATTGACCCTTCAATGCCGGCGCTTGCGGTCGTACCCCGGCCAGCGAAGCTGCGTTGGGGCCTTTTAAAATTTAACTTTACTCCATGAGTAAATCAAAATCCGCATTTTTTTGCCAGCAATGCGGGTATGAATCTGTAAAATGGGTGGGACAATGTCCATCATGCGGGCAGTGGAATACTTTCGTGGAAGAAATTATTCAGAAAGAGGTTGAAAAAAATAAAACTGGATGGGATGATTACCATGAAGAAAAAAGATCGAATAAAACAATCTCTTTATCCGAGATAAAAAGCAGTGAAGAAAAAAGAATACTTACACCCGATGTTGAATTGAACCGTGTACTCGGCGGAGGTATTGTACCGGGAAGCCTGGTATTGATCGCGGGAGAACCCGGTATCGGTAAATCCACCTTGTTTCTCCAGGTAGGCATATCCCTGGGAAATATTTCTGTGCTGTATATAAGCGGAGAAGAGAGTGAACAACAAATAAAGATGCGGGCAGACCGCTTACAGGGACCTGCAAAAAAACCGGCTGAGAATTTTTACCTGCTTACGGAAACTTCCACGCACACCATTTTCCAGGAGATCAAAAAACTGAAGCCGCAATTGGTGATCGTCGACTCCATTCAAACACTCCAAACTGCTTTTATTGATTCTTCACCAGGTAGTGTCTCCCAGATCCGGGAATGCGCAGCAGAATTTCAACGCTTCGCTAAAGAAACCAATACGCCGGTATTCCTGATCGGCCATATTACAAAAGATGGAAGCATTGCGGGGCCCAAAGTCCTTGAACATATGGTGGATACCGTATTACAATTCGAAGGCGACCGGCATTATGCATACCGGATCCTAAGAACATTGAAAAACCGGTTTGGAAGCAGCTCCGAATTAGGTATCTATGAAATGACCGATGCCGGTATGAGAGCGGTAACCAACCCGAGCGAGATCCTGATCACACAAAAAGAAGACCCGTTGAGTGGTATCGCTATTGCCGCAACCATTGAAGGACTGCGACCTCTCCTGATCGAGGTGCAGGCCCTGGTAACTCCTTCTGTTTATGGCACACCCCAAAGAACCGTCAGCGGCTTTGATCTTCGCCGCCTGCAATTGTTGCTGGCTGTCCTTGAAAAAAGAGGGGGCTTTCATTTTGGTTTAAAAGATGTATTCCTGAACATTGCCGGCGGGTTGAAAGTGGAAGATCCATCCATTGACCTGGCCGTACTGACTGCATTATTGTCTTCATTTGAAGATGTCCCGCTTCCGCGTCAATTGTGTTTTGCAGGAGAAGTTGGCCTGAGTGGAGAGATCAGGGCAGTGAACAGGATCGATCAACGAATCGCCGAAGCGGAGAAGATGGGATTTGAAAAGATCATTGTCTCCCGGTATAACCAGAAGGGATTATCCAAACAAAAATTCAATATTGAAGTAATTACCATGAGCCGGGTGGAAGAATTATATCAATATCTATTTAACTCTCTCGCAACGGCGCAAAGCCGCCACGAATAAAATACAGATCGACATATCGTAGCGCCGCCGCGTCGTTGCGAGAATATCCCCCCGCAAAGTAGTAGCCGCGGGATCCTTTAGTTTCCTAGTTTGCATTCATGACATTGCTGAAGGAGATAAACCAATCCTTTCTTCACCTGTTTTTTCCTCACGTCTGCGCCGGCTGCGGAAACGACCTGCCATCTGCCCGAACATTACTTTGTCTCCGATGTATCAGTAACCTGCCGGAAACAAGATTTGAATCTTTTGCCGGCAACCCCGTAGAAAAGATCTTCTGGGGAAGATTGCCTGTTGTGAGTGCCACTGCCGGCTTTTATTTCAATAAGGAAACACTGGTGCAGAACCTGATGCATCAATTTAAATACAATAGCCAGGTGGAACTGGGATTCCAATTAGGATACATGATGGGTGAACACTTGCTTCGGTCCCATCGCTTCCCCGTTGAAGCCCTCATCCCATTGCCATTATATGAACCCCGGGAAAAACAAAGAGGATTCAATCAATCATTTGTTTTGTGTGAAGGCATGAGCAGGGTATTGCAAATCCCGGTTTTGAAAAATGTGGTCCGCAGATCCCAATACACCGAATCACAAACGAGAAAGGGAAGGATTGAAAGATGGAACAATATGGAGGGCCGCTTTGAATTAACGGATCCATCTCTTATCTCAGGTAAACATATTTTGCTGGTGGACGATGTCGTAACTACAGGGGCTACGTTAGAAGCCTGTGGCACAGAGTTATTAAAAGCAGATAATACCTTATTAAGTATTGCGACATTATGTATTGCAGCACGCTAATGGCGAGTGGCAAGTGGGGAGTGGGAGTTAATAGGTAAAATTTGTATTTTTGAGTTGAATGAAGACCCTCGGAATTCTAACAATATCCTCAGCGCTCTTTCTATGTTCCTGCAAGAAAGATTCTTTTATCACTTCCCCGGATGCGCGGGTAAGCCTTTCTGTCGACACCCTTAAATATGATACGCTATTCGTTACCTCCGGCTCTATTTACCAGTACTTCAAGATCTTCAATAATAACGACCAGAAATTAAAGGTCAGCATGGTGAAACTGGCTGGCGGGGCATCTTCTTTATATACCATCAATGTGGATGGCATTGCTGGTCCGCAGGTGAATGACCTGGATATTGAGGCCAATGACAGCCTTTATGTTTTTGTCCAGGTAAATATCAATCCCAATGCGAATAATCTTCCCTTTATTGTAAGAGATAGCGTGCAGGTAGTTTATAATGGAAAAACGAAATGGGTGCAATTGGAAGCCTGGGGGCAGAACGCACATTTTTTCCGCAACAAAATCATATCGGTAAATGAAACCTGGCTCAACGACAAGCCCTATGTTTTGCTCGGTTCATTAACGATCAATCCGAATACAACCCTTACGATCGACAAAGGCTGCCGTGTATATGTTCATGCTGATGCGCCGGTATTGATTGACGGAACCATAAAAGTGAATGGCTTAAAAGATACGCTTGACCGGGTTTATTTTATGGGTGACCGGCTCGACGAACCCTATAAAAGTTTCCCTGCAGGCTGGCCGGGTATTTTTTTGCGGACGGGTAGTAAAGACAATGTATTTACTTATGCGGTGATTAAAAATGCATACCAGGCATTTGCCTTACAGGATCCCGCACCCAATGCGAATCCCAAACTGACCCTGAATGAATGCGTGATCGACAATGCTTATGATGCCGGGATCATCGCCCTTCAATCCAGTGTCAATGCACGCAATTGCCTCCTGAGCAATTGCGGAAAAAATTTGTTCCTGGTAAAAGGCGGGGACTACCAATTTATTCACTGCACCGTTGCGAGTTATTCAAATAGTTTTATCCAGCATCGCGACCCGGTTTTGTTGCTGGCCAATTATGTCAATGTCAACAATGTTCCCGATCCGCGCAACCTGAATGCTTTATTTCGCAATTGCATATTCTGGGGAGAGAATGGAATTGTTGATAATGAAGTGGTGGCAGTTAAAAACAACGGGGCGGCATTTAATGTAACTTTTGACCAGGTTTTATGGAAGGTGCAAATGGCCCCAGCCAATGTGATCACCCCAGCCCCCTTACCGATTAATAACCAGCCCCCACAATTCGACAGCGTCAATACTTTCAAAAATTATTATGATTTCCGGTTGAAAGCCGGCTCACCCGCTATTAATAAAGGCGTTAATGCGGGAGTTTTGATCGATCTGGATGGAAAACCCCGGCCTGTTGGCGCGCCTGATCTTGGATGCTTTGAAAAACAATGATTTTTAATTGCCCCGCTCTTTTGAGCGGGGGACAAGAGGTTATATATTAAGTCTCCCCACCCTAAAGGGCGGGGCAAGTTTTTATTCTTAACTTTATCCTCCCTTAAAAAATTATCAAAATGAAAATCCTATTATTAAGCCTTCTCTTAACCGGTTTCATGGCAGCACCAACAATCTATGATTTTAAACTGCCGGGACTTGACGGAGAAGTTGATTTTTCTCTTTATAAAGGAAAGAAGATCATGGTGGTGAATACTGCTTCACAGTGTGGCAATACGCCGCAGTACAAGGACCTGGAAGCCCTTTATGAAAAATATAAAGACAAGCTTGTCATCATCGGTGTTCCAGCCAATAATTTTGGCGCACAGGAACCCGGGAGCAATGAAGAAATAAAAGCATTTTGCACAAAAGAATATGCTGTTACTTTTCCCATGACTGAAAAGGTCTCGGTAAGAGGTGATGACATTCATCCTTTATATAAATGGCTGGTGGACCAGTCCAAAGAAATGGCGAAATCTTTGCCTGCCGAAAATTCAAAAGATTATGCCTGGAAAAAATATTTGCAGGATCCCGTGATCTGGAATTTTACCAAGTTCCTGATTGACGAAAATGGCAAACTGATCGCTGTCTTTCATAATAAAGTCAGTCCCATGAGCGAGGAAGTTTTGAAATATCTCAATTAAAATATTTCTCTATTTCATGAGATAATTATTGCCGGTAAGACGGTAAGGCGGTAAGTCTTCCCTTCTTCCCGGCAAATTTGTTTAAGTTTAGCTGGCAAATTATTCATGCGATTTGAAGATGTTATAGGACAACAGGATGTAAAAAATCAGCTGGCTGGATTAGTTCAGAATAACCGCTTAAGCCATGCTTTGCTTTTTCTTGGAAAAGAAGGCAATGGCGCGCTTCCGCTTGCGATTGCACTTGCCCAATATCTTGTTTGTGAAAAGGTCAGTCAACAGTCATCAGCCAACAGCCAACAGTCAAACCCCTCTTTATTTGGAGAAGAGCCTGTTGTTCACCAAACAGATACATCTCCTGTATCAGACTCCTGTGGTGTTTGTCCATCCTGTGTACGATCTGCAAAACTGATCCACCCGGATATACATTTTTCATACCCGACGGTAACTAAGAAGCCGGGAGAAAAACCGATCGCAACTGATTTCATCACGGAATGGCGCCAATTCATTGAAGAAACGCCTTACGGAAATCTTTTCGACTGGACAGAAGCGATTAAAGAGAAAGAAAACAGCCAGGCCAAGATCACCGCAGCCGAGTGCAATGACATCATCCATAAACTAAATCTTAAAAGTTTTGAAAGCGGTTATAAAACCCTGGTAATGTGGATACCGGAGTTGATGGGAAAAGAAGGGAATATCCTGCTAAAACTAATTGAAGAACCACCCGCAGATACTTTATTTATCCTCGTAACAGAAAATGAGTCTCTTTTACTACCCACCATTGTCAGCCGGTGTCAATTGATCCCCATACCCTCACTCACAACAAACGATATTGAAGAAGCCCTGGTAAAGACAAAAAAAACTGACCCGGTCATTGCGCGTCAGGTAGCGGGAACAAGTGAGGGTAATTACCGGGATGCTTTACTATCACTTGATGACGCGGAGGAAGACTG
>DATINK010000055.1:0-5373 GCA_035474355.1 Chitinophagaceae bacterium
CGCGGATCCCCCGCAGTGCTAATCTGAAAACCGGGAAAGATAAATTCCTGGATAATTATTTTCTTTCTACTAATCCCGGGGTAAAGCTGACTGATTTTGTCGTGGAGAATGAAGACGTTGATACTTTGCCGCTCCTGCAGTCCTTCAGTTTTACGCGGCCCACCGGCGGTTCAGGTGATTATCGCTATTTCACCCTGAACATGTTCAGCGGGCTTGAAAAAAATCAATTCATCGCACAGACCCGTATTTCGGATGTCTTTTTTGGAGCCAACCAATTCTACTATATCTCCGGGAGTTTTACACTGCCCGACAATTATTCCTTCGATGTATTACCGGAAAATATCAAGATGATCACGCCGGATACCAGCATCATCGCCACCCGCAGGATGAATGTTGCTGGTAATGAACTGGGAGCCCTGGTGACGGTTGAATTTAAAAAGCCCGTGTTTACACCCGAAGAATATCCTGATATGATGGAGTTCTATAAGAAACTGTTCGATATGCTGAATGAACAAATTGTAATCAAGAAAAAATGAAGCCTGCCCTTTTTTATAGTAAAGCATTGCTCCTTTCAGGAGTTTTATTGATCTCCCTGCAAACCATAGCACAGTCGCCTGAATTAGACGTTCGGAAGATCCCGGCCGGGCTTACAAAAAATGCCAGTACGGTCATTCGTTATGAGGAAAACATTTTTGATGTAAAGAATATTTCTGAAGCCACACTGAAAGTACATCAGTATATCACGATTTTAAACGAAAACGGCTCGGACGACAGGGTGTTCCAGCAATACACCAATAAATTTATTACCCTCGGCGACGTAGACATCAGGGTTTATGATTCATCAGGCAAGCAGGTAGAGAAATACAGGAAGAAGGATATGACGAGTGTAGGTTCTATGGATGGCCTGGTAGATGAAGGAAAAGCCAATGTGATCCAGGTAAAGATCTTCCCCTACCCTTTTACGGTTGAATTCGAGTACACCATCAATTATAAAGGAACTTTATTCTATCCTGAATACCATATACTTTCTCCCGAACAGGCTGTTGAAAAATCTTTGTATCGTGCGATCATTCCCACTGAATTCGGACTTAGATACAGGGAAAAAAATATTAAACTTTCACCGGTGATCAATGAAGCGGGTGGGTACAAAACTTACGAATGGTCAGTAAAAAACCTGCCTGCGATCCTGCATGAGGAAGGTGCTGTCAGTGCAGAAAGCCGTTACCCGGAGATCATCCTGGCTCCTAACCGGTTTAAGCTGGATGATTTTGAAGGTGACATGAGTTCCTGGAAAGAATTCGGAACATGGTATTATAAGTTGACAAGGGGAATGGACCAGCTTTCTGATGAACGAATTAACTTTTTCCGGAACCTGGTGAAAGATGCTCCCAATGAACGTGAAAAGATCAGGAGGATCTATTCATATCTGCAGGGGAATTTCAGGTATGTGAGCATCCAGTTAGGTGTCATCGGGGGATATCGTCCGCTCCCCGCCGTTTTTACGGATCAAAAGAAATATGGTGATTGCAAAGGGTTAAGTAATTATATGCAGGCAGCCCTGGAAGCAGTGGGTGTGAAAAGCCACCAGGCCCTGATCAATGCATCTTATGATAAAGAACCGGTATCAGAAGACTTTCCCTGCAATATGTTCAACCATGTAATTGTATGCGTGCCGCAATCCAGGGATAGCATTTGGCTGGAATGTACCAGCCGCACCAATGAATTCGGTGTTTTGGGGAATTTCACGGAGAACAGGAATGCATTACTCATTACTGAAAACGGAGGTGTCCTGGTTCCCACTCCAAGGAGCAAACCGGAAGCAAATAAATTACATGTAATGACGGTTGCCCTGTTACAGCCTACAGGTTTTGGAAAAACGACCAGTACGATCATTCCAACAGGTGAGTTTAAAACCGAAATGATCTATCGGTTCCTCGACCAGCGGGAAGATGACCAGAAGAATTTTATCGTGAATTCAATGGGGTTTAAACAACCGGATGCCTTCCATCTTACCGTAAATAAGATTCCGGATATGAACCTGGTCCTGGACCTGGAGATAGAAAAGTTGCCGGACCTGATCGCCGGTTCAAAAATGTTCCTGGCGCCAAGTATCTATAGCATTTGGTCGAAAGTGTTACCGGAGTCTGCAAACAGGACGCAGGATTATTATTTTGAATGTCCTTTTGATAAATCCGATACCACTTTATACAAGTTGCCTGAAGGTTATGTATTGGATGCTTTACCGCCGGCCAAAAAACTGGAATGTGAAGCCGGCCGCTATTCGACATCCTATTGGTTCGATGAAAAGTTAAATGCCGTTTGTGCGGCCACTACATTCACGCTCTGGCAATACAAGATCCCGGCTGCGACTTATCCCTCCGTAAAAAAATTCTTTGATGATGTGATACTGGATCATTCTCAAAGGATCGTGATCAAGCGGACAGCACCCAGGCCGTTCTGATCCATTCACTAATTACTGACGGAAGCTTCTTCACCATATAGCTGGGCCTTGAATTTAAGAGAAGGTGAAGGCAGAAGAGGCCCGAGATCCAATTGATCCCATTTTTGATCAACCGCATTGATCGTCGCGTCATCTGCAACGATGATATTGGGCCAGTCGCGGTTGAAATCATCAAATTCCTTTGTTTTCCGGGTTCCGTCGAAACCCATGCAGGCGGAGCCTGTACTTTTAAAAAGATGATGATCTCTTTTCGGGTCGAGATTATTACAAAACCGCCATAATGCATTGGGCAGATCCCCGGGATCTACTGTGTGTTCAACATACAGGATCATCTTCACTGGCTGGATATTATCGACTGCACAAACCTGCTGATGTAATTCACCTACATGTCCCTTCCTGTTCTTACGAACGGAAATAAGGATACAGGGAATTCCCTGGAGCAATAGTGAGCCATTCACTTTCTCAATCTCAGGAAATTTTGTTTGGAGTGTTTCTGAAAGATTTTGCTGATCAACTTTATTGATTGCCGATTGCCCATTGCCGATTGCTGATTGACTTATCTCTTCTTCCATTTTGAAAGTCCCGTCAATGCACATTTTTCCGCCAAATCCCAATTTGCTGCAACTATGATCGAGTACATCCATTGGTCCTGTTGAAAAATATATATCTGTAGCCGGATTGAGATTTTTAAACACCGATTGAGCTACCTGCAAATAATCGCTGACCCTGAAAGGTTCTTCCAATTTCCCCCCTTTGGGGGGATTAAGGGGGGCTACCAGGACAAGTATCTTATTAAACATCATCTGCCCTGCCCCCCACATGGCATTCATTACTTTTTGACCCTGTCCCGCATAATCCTTCCTGATCTTTGCGATCACCAGGTTATGAAATACTCCTTCTACGGGCATGTCCATATCCTGGATTTCCGGGACCATGGTCATTTTCATCGGTGCAAGGAATATTCTTTCACTTGCTTTTCCCAGCCAGGCATCTTCCTGGGGTGGAATGCCAACAATGGTAGCGGGATAAATAGGATTCTTTTTATGCGTAATGGCAGTAATATGAAATCGCGGATACCAGTCCGGCAAGGAATAATAACCGGTATGATCTCCAAAAGGACCTTCCCAGATCAATTCATCCGATGGATCCACATATCCCTCAATGATAAAATCTGCATCGGCAGGTACTTCCACGCCCGGTTGGGTAAGACATTTGACCAACTCAACATTTTTCTTTCTTAAAAACCCGGCCAGCATATACTCATCTACATTTTCTGGTAAGGGGGCTGTGGCTGCATACGCATATACGGGGTCGCCACCCAATGCAACGGCAATGGGCATACGCTTATTCAGCTTTTTATATTCAGCAAAATGTTTGGCTGACACTTTATGTTTATGCCAGTGCATGCCGGTTACGGTAGGCCCAAACACCTGCATGCGATACATACCTACATTGCGTTGATTCGTGTTGGGATCCTTGGTATGAATGATGGGTAAGGTGACAAAGGGCCCCCCATCCTTTGGCCAGCAGGTGATCACGGGGAGCTGGGTAATATCCGGATCTTTCATCACCACCTCCTGGCATTCCCCATACCCGCTTTTTACCCTGGGCATGAAGGATGCAAATTGACCCAGCTTGGGAAGCAGTTTAAGTTTATCCATAATGCCTTCCTTGGGTGCTGAAAGTAATTTGAAAAGATCTTCGATTTCCCTGGCTGTATCATCAAGATGATTAACACCTAAAGCCAGGCACATTCTTTTCTCACTGCCATAGGCATTCATCAATACCGGGAATTGATAGCCTGTGTTTTCAAACAGCAACGCTTTTCCACCACCCGGTTGTTTACTGATACGGTCGGTGATTTCTGCCATTTCTAATTTAGGATCAACATAAGCTTTGATCCTTATAAGTTCACCCGCTTTTTCCAATGCATCAATAAAATGCTGAAGATTTTTATAAGCCATTAATGCAAAGGTACTCTTTGATTTGCCCCCATCCGCCCCCGTCCCCTAAAGGGGAGACGACGGTATTCAAACATTTTCTTCAAATAAAATTGTAATAATAAAATGGATTTACACCCCTTTAGGGGATGGGGGCAATAACAGGGATAGAAAAGATATTAATGGGGATTAGAAGGGCATCCATTTTTCCTATTTCGTTTATCCCTGAAGCGAGAATAAGAATCGCCGCCTCCGCCATTGCCAAAACTGAATGTGAGATGGATGCCCGCGAAGTAATAGTAGTCTTTGGTGTTTTCGTTACCGCGCTGTACCAGTTTGGAAGGGTAATTCGGGTTGCCGACTTCATCACCCCGGTAAGAAAGGTCAACTGCCTGTTGCCCCTTGGCCGCAAAAAGATCGTTGGGATCTATATAATTCTTGCTGACATCATCCAGGTAATCTGTAAATAATTTTCTCATGCCTAATTCTAAACCTACGCGGATCTTTTCTCCAATGGCGAATTTGATTCCACCTCCAAAAGGAATGGCAAATTGTGTGAGACTATAAGGCTTCCGGTCAGGATAGGCTGCAAGCCCCTGCCCTTCTGTACTCAGCGGCTTCAGGTATACCCGCTGCACATTCAGGTCGTATGCATAAGGATTATAATGGTAAACGGCCAGGCCCACAAATGCATAAGGAGAATAACGACGGTCGTATAAATTAAAGAGATAATATTCTCCCAGCACGCTGAATTCCAGCAGTGATGTTTCAAAACTCAGGTTGCGGTCCTTGCTATTCTGATTATCACTGAACCGATCGGCTCCTCCCAGTACGGTATAATTGATACCATTCCTGAGCAAGATCTGTTCTCCCAGTTCATAACTGAAACTGACGCCGATCACCCCATTCGTTAGACCCCCCGGGAAAAATTTTGATGATAACTCTCCGCAATAAGCAGACGCACCGCCAAAA
>DATINK010000056.1:0-1873 GCA_035474355.1 Chitinophagaceae bacterium
GGGTGAAAAGTGCCCGGTACGCAGGTGAAGACCGCTCATTTGATAAGAATATAGAAAAGCTTTTGAGTAATTTGGCCGTGAAACCGGATCACCGGGCAAGGTTCAGGTCCGTAATATCCCTGATCCTGAACGGCGAGGAAAGTTTTTTTGAGGGAATCTGTGAAGGGCGGATCATCATGGAACGGAGGGGCCAGGGCGGCTTTGGTTACGACCCGGTTTTTATACCCGATGGGGCAAACAGGACCTTCGCCGAAATGAATATGGAAGAGAAAAACAGTTATAGTCATAGAAGCCGCGCAGCATTGAAATTGGTAACATTTTTGACACAGTGGAAGCCGGCCGGGAATTCAAACACATCAAAACCAGGAATTTGAACTTCGAACGCAACCAAAATATAGCGGAGAGCGACTTAATTAAGGGCTGTCTTGAAGGCAACCGGAGGATGCAGGAAGAACTCTACCGCCGGTTTTCCCCGAGGATGTATGCCGTTTGTTTGCGATACGCCGGAAATGCAGAAGAAGCCGAGGACATTTTACAGGAAGGATTTATCAAGATCTTTAAAAAACTGGACAGCTTTCGCAGCGAAGGATCTTTTGAAGGCTGGGTGCGCAGGATATTTGTCAATACTGCGATTGAACATTTCCGCAGAAAAAAATACCTGCAGCCGGTTACTGAAAAAGAAGAGAACACAATTGAAGGAAAATATTTTTCAGTGCTGGATGAATTGGCGGAAAAAGATATTCTTGCACTGGTGCAGGAATTATCACCCGGTTACAGGACAGTATTTAATATGTACGTTGTTGAAGGATATACACACAAAGAGATCGCCGATATGCTGGGAATCAGTGAAGGCACCAGCAAATCACAACTGTCCAGGGCCAAGGTCATATTGCAATCCATGGTAAAAACATATATCGATCAGCAAAGTGGAGCGAGGACAAAGCCATGAGCAAGGAGTTACAGAATAAACTATACCACTACGAGGTTCAACCCCCCGCAAAAGCCTGGGAAGCGATCGCCGCTGCCCTGGATGAATCGTTACTGAATAATGAATTCCCTTCCACACTTTATAACCTGGAAACGGCTCCCCCCGGATCCACATGGGAAAAGATAAGTTCAGCCTTGGATGGTGAGATGGCAGAACAACCGGTAGAAAAACGCCAGCGGAAGATCATTCCCTTTATACGTTATGCAGCCGCTGCCGCGGTCGTGGGTATCCTTCTCTTTGCGGGTATTAAAATATCCAGGAATACCGGGAGCAAAGATCAAACAGGAACAACCCCATTGACAAAAACGGAGGCCCCTGTTAAAGAGAATAACGGTAATCCTGATAAAATTACTACAGCTCCTCCTGTATCCATTACTACCCCGGTTATGAAAATCAGGGACAATACCAATGCAGTAGCAGCAAATAATAAGAATCGAAATAAGAACAAAGATCTTTTCATTGGTGCCAGTAACCCGGTTAAGGAATTAGAACCAAGGACAACTAAACGGGAGCGTCATGAAACCGGTATTACGGCTGCTGTGGCACTTCACGAAACCTCTGCCAGCCAGATGGGTCGTTATATTACCCTCATGACAAGCGACGGAAATATCATCCGGATGTCCAATAAATTGAGTGATATGGTCTGTTGCGTTTCGGGTGAAGACCAGGACAATGATTGCAAATTCCAATTGAAAAAGTGGCGGGCAAAGATCGCCAGCTCTACCGCGATCGCATCACCGGGAAATTTCATGGACATTCTCAATATGGTGAACTGTCTCCAGGAAAACTGATCGGTTCTCTTTCCCTAATTTTATCGCAAAGAAAGCGCATGTCAAGAATCAGGATCGAGGTCCCGGGTCAATTTCAATTTACCTGCACAATACC
>DATINK010000057.1:0-7163 GCA_035474355.1 Chitinophagaceae bacterium
GGATAAAAAACATATTGGTGTGTGACGCCCATTAATTGCAATTTGTTGTTGAGAGCGATTGCCTGGGCTGGTGCAACAAGTGGGTCAATGCCACCCTGTAATATAATGGTTGGTGAAGTTTGGGCGTTGACAAATGTAATAGGACTTGATTGCTGGTAAAGGGTAAGATTAGTTGCAGGTGTTGCACCTACAACAGCCGCTAGGGCAGCCGGAGGAGCAAAAATGGAAGCCGGGTTATTATACATGTCTACTAGGTCTGTGGGACCGAAAAAATCAACCACGGCTTTGATCTTAACAGGTGACGTGTATTTATAAGCTTGTAATAAAGAAAGATGTGCGCCTGCACTGGCTCCCAGCAAAACAAACTTATCTGAAATATTGTATTCGTTTCTTTTCCCATAAATAAATTCCACTATGGATTTTATATCGTTTTCCTGTGTGGGGAATAAATTGACAGTCCCGGTGGAAAGGCGGTAGTTGACATTGAATAGCGCCCAACCCGGTAACCTTTTTTTCAAAGTATCAACAAAAGGAGTAAAATCGGCCTTGTCGCCCTGGTTCCAGCCGCCTCCATGTATAAGGATGATGACTTTTGTAGTACTTGATGACCTGTCGGCGGGAAGGTAAACGTCCATTTTTTGTGCAGCATCGGATCCATAGGCAACATTTAATTGCGTGGATTCATTGAGTGTGTGATCGGGGTGACAACTGAATAAAAAAACCAGGCCCAGGAACAGGAACAAGTATCGCATGCTGAGGATTTAGCGTAAAGTACTAAAATGACCGCTATACGAATAGTTGTGAACGATTTTTAACAGGTGTTTGATGAAAGATCACAGAAACCAGGCATTTGGTTGCACCATTACTGGTCCGCCCAGATAATTTTTAGTATTTTGACAGCAACCTGCATGCAATCATCCCGGCTTCATATTATATTAATCGGAATATTTTTTTCCAATCTCCTTTCCCCGGCCATGCAGGCCCAGGTTATCAGCCCTGAACATAATTATGCGCAAAACAGTGCGGGTATCGTGATGGTCCAATCTGTTTTTTCGGCAACCGTTTATGTCAATAAAGTCGAAATGAATGAGCGGATGTTCGATAAACTCGTTGATTCCGTAAAACGACTCGACACAACGGGAAAGATCCTCTCCCCCGGGTTAAGGCTCGATATAGTCGTGAACGCATTAAACCGGACACCCCTCCGTTATTTTTCTGCAGGCAGGCAATATTTCAGGCAGGTTCACCGGGTGCAAACGGCAGGTACCGGGTTCCTGGTCACCGGTGACGGATACCTTGTTACCAACTGTCACGTCATTGACCGGGACAGTGCATTCATCCGGAATAAATTCATTCTTGAAACTTTCCAGGAAGTGACCGAATCCAATATCAATGCGCTCCAATCTTCCTGGGCCATGAAACTTTCCGACCAGCAACGCAACCTGCTTTATAATGCCTACGGATTGATCTATTCACAGGTTTCATCGATGATCCTCTTTGACCTGAAAAAAGAAATATTTGTACTCTACCGTGGAGATTCTACACTCGATAAAACAATAACGATTAAGAAAAAAGCAAGGGTTATCATCAAAGGTCAGCCCATGCCCGGAAAAGATGTGGCGATACTGAAGATCGATGACGTGAAAGATCTGCCTGCGCTCGTGGTAAGCAGCGACCTGGCCATCCAGATCGGAACACAGGTACTTGTATTTGGTTATCCCGAACCGGTGACCAGCAATTCATTTCTCGATACGGAGTCTGGCCTGGAACCTTCATTAACCACCGGGATCATCAGTGCCGTTAAAAAATCGATAGGTGGATGGCCCGTCATCCAGATGGATGTGTTGATCAGTCATGGTAGCAGCGGAAGCCCGGTTTGTAATGATAAAGGTGAAGTGATCGGGCTGGCAACTTTTGGAAGCCTTGATCCGGGTAGTAGCGGCCTTGCCAGTGGTTTTAATTTCGCGATCCCTGTTTCGGTATTAAAGGAATTCCTGGATTCGGTTTCCTTACAGCCTTCATTGAGTCATGCTTCCATGTATTTTAACCAGGGGCTGGTCCTTTTTTTTAACCAGTTCTATTCGAGAGCAAAAGATAAATTTGAAAGGGCAAAAAAACTGAATGAGCAATACCCGCAACTTTCTTTCTATATAGATCAATGTAATAATAAGATTGTTCGGGGTGTCGACAAACAATCTCCTCCCAGGAAATATGTACTATGGATCATGCTGGTGATCGCAATATTGATTGGTTTCTACCTGGTATTCCTGAAAAAAAAATTGAGAAACGGGTAGTTTTTACTTCCCGGTCAAACGGATCTTTAATTCCTGCAATTGTTTTTCATCGATGGCTGAAGGTGCGTCCAGCATCACATCGCGACCGGAATTGTTTTTCGGGAAGGCTATAAAGTCACGGATGCTTTCACTGCCGCCCAGGATGGCGCAAAGCCGGTCAAATCCAAATGCAATTCCACCGTGTGGAGGCGCGCCGAATTCAAAAGCACCCAATAAGAAACCGAATTTGTGTAATTGTTCTTCTTTATCCATTCCCAAAGCTGCAAACATCTTTTCCTGTAATGCTCTCTGGAAAATCCGGATAGAACCGCCGCCGATCTCATTTCCATTGAGCACCATGTCATAGGCATTTGCTTTGATAGTAGCATAAGGATGTTTTAAATAATCGGCTGCATTATTTATAACAGGATCATTATTGATCATCGTTTCAATCTGCGCTGGCTTGGGTGATGTAAAAGGATGATGACGGGCCACCCAGCGATTTCCTTCTTCATCATATTCGAATAAAGGGAAGTCAATCACCCAAAGTAATTTGTAAACATCGCTCTTCCTGAGACCGAGTCGTTCCGCCATTTCCATTCGAAGATCGCTGATCGCTTTTCTTGTCCTTGCTTCCGGGCCGGCAAGGATCAATACCAGGTCACCGGCATTTGCACCTGCAGCCGATGCAATAGCTTTTAATTTATCCCCGGCATAGAACTTGTCGACACTGCTTTTATATGTTCCATCCGAATTACACTTGATAAATACCAGGCCTTTCATGCCTACCTGTGGCCTTTTTACCCATTCGGTCAATTCATCGGTTTGCTTGCGACTGTATTCGCTGCAACCGGGAACTGCGATAGCCAATACCGTTTCTGCTTCATCGAAAACTTTAAAACCTGCAGTATTGATCAGTGCTTCATGATCTTTTTTATCCGGGCTCACGGAGTTGGGCCGTTTAAGATTACAAACCCTCATTCCAAAACGGATATCGGGTTTATCATTTCCATAGTTCCACATTGCGTCTTCCCAACTCATCCTTTCCAGTTTCTCAGTATAGTCAAAGCCTTTTACTTCCCGGAAGATGGATTTGATCATACCCTCAAACATTTGCAAGACATCTTCCTGTTCTACAAATGCCATTTCACAATCGATCTGTGTGAATTCGGGTTGACGGTCGGCCCGCAGGTCCTCATCACGGAAACATTTTACCACCTGGTAATAACGGTCGTAACCGCTTACCATTAATAGTTGTTTGAATGTTTGGGGAGATTGGGGTAGGGCATAGAACTGCCCGGCATTCATCCTTGAGGGAACAACGAAATCTCTTGCACCTTCTGGCGTTGATTTAATAAGAAAAGGTGTTTCGATATCCATGAAGCCCTGGTGATGGAGATAATTCCTGGCAGCACGGTTAACGGCATAGCGTAATTCAATATTTTTTTTAACGGGATTCCGGCGAAGGTCCAGGAAGCGGTATTTCATTCGCAGGTCTTCACCACCATCGGTATCATCCTGTATAGTGAAAGGCGGAACAGCAGAACGATTCAGGATCGAAAATGAATTCACCGCTATTTCAACTTCACCGGTGGGAATATTGGTGTTTTTGCTGCTTCTTTCCTGTAGGGTACCATGTACCTGCATGACAAACTCACGGCCCGGGGGATCTTTATCCAGTTGCGGGTTCAAGGATTCGCCAAACAATAATTGGGTGATGCCATACCTGTCGCGCAGGTCAATAAAAGTAATAGAACCGAGCTTGCGGACGGTCTGAACCCAGCCGGCAAGGGTAACCTGTTTTCCCTTGTCAGTCAGCCTTAATTCACCACAGGTATGGGTTCTGTACATAATTAATTCTGTATTCGCGCAAAGATAGGGGGATGGAGGCCAATGGCTTACAGCTGTGCTTGTAAATTGACAATCCATTGATTATATTTAGTCTCCGAACCGTACTTTATGCATTCTTTCCTTCGAAAACTGAATGGCATTTTTGCCCGATCAGCCGCCACGCCCTTCATTGAGACGCCTGCGGATACCCCTCTCTCGGAGGAAGAATTCAACAATTATTCTTTTGTCATTGGCAGTCTCTTCACTTATTTCAATGAATTACCCCAGGACCTTAAATGGCGCTTTGTAAAACGTGTCAATCATTTCAAATCCACCAAAAAATTTCATTTCATAGGCCTGGAAAATAATGCTGATACGGCGACCCTGGTCAGTGCTTCCGCGATCCAGGTGACATTCGGGCTTAAAAATTATATTCTATCCCATTTTAATGACATCTATGTGCTGGCAGATGCTTATCATATGGATGATGATGAAGAATTATACATCGGGCATGTAGCGCCGGAAGGGATCTACCTTTCCTGGAAACATTTCCTGTATGGGTATTCTCAAAAGACAGATAATATCAATGTAGCTGTTCACGAGATGGCGCATGCTTTGCTGTATAATAATTTTTTTGCGCAATATGGAATAGATGCGCATTTCAGGCTGAACTATGAAAGGTTTTCAAATAGCACCGGCCCCATCCTTGCGGATGTCATCACCAACCGTCGCAGTTACCTGCGCAGTTATGCTTTCAGCAACCTGCATGAGTTCTGGGCCGTGAGCGTGGAAGCTTTTTTTGAAAACCCGAAGGGATTAAAAGAAAACATGCATGATCTTTATGAAGCACTTTGCCGGGTGTTGAACCAGGATCCGTTAACCCCACATAAACTACTAAAATCCGAACCATGATCACCATTACGCTGATCTATTTTGCACGCCGCGTTTTTCTGCAACCCAGGAAAAAAAGGCCGCAACCTGTTATAGGGTAACCGGCCGCTCCATTCTTTTTTCCTTAGGGCGTTGCACGATGTAATAGTATAATAATATGAGTGCGCCAGTAGTAAATGGCAGCAGGGCCAGGTGCTTCCCGGTAATTTCTCCCCATACAGGCGTCCCATCAAATCCAAAAAATTCGCTGATCATCCAATAAGCATTGGCCGTGATCCAGAAAACGATCGCGAGGTTATGCGCCAGTTCGGCGCGGATCTTACGATTCCTCCAGGAGATCCAGATAGCTACGGAAAGCGTAGGAACGATCATGGCAATGCCCATGGTTTTCCAGATCAGGCACCAGCTGATATCTTTCATTAACCAGAAAGCGATATGCATGTTTTCCATCCTGCGATAACGGGCAGGAATACTATACGTTAATTCAGATTGATTTGACATGATCAGAAGGAGATTTAGTAGTCACAAAACTATCATCTATCAGTTATCATCTATTATCTAATTATTCAGGATCCGCGTATATCTTTTGATATCGGCTTCCGGCGTAAGGGGAGATTGATGCAGGATATGATCAACAAGTTGTTTTGAAAAATAGGGAGCCAGCGAACAGCCTTTGGCACCCATGCCATTCAGGATACCAATTTGGTGATGTATTGGGTGCATACCAACAAAGGGCCTTCTTTCCAGTGTCGCGGGACGGAGTCCCGCCTTGTGATCCAGCGTTGTAAAAGGGATCTTTAGCCATTCTACCAGCGTCTTTTCAGTCTTTTTTCTAAAGGCGGGGGTAGGATGGGGATGATCGAATTCCCATTGATAATCGGAACCCGCCCAGAACACTCCCTCTTCCGCAAGAGGAGTCAGCGTCAATCCCTTCTTATATATATATGGTGTGCCGGAAGTCCGGGCACCCGCAGGATCAGCATCTCACCTTTATTGGGGGCAAAAGGAAGTGATTTGAATAATGGGTTATGGGAACTATTATTTCCATCGCAAAAAATAATATAAGATGCGTGGATATCACGGTAACGAATACCTTCTTTTTCAATGACCAGGTCCTCCGTGTTAAACTCCTCTTCATATAATTCGGTTGGCTGCAATTGTTTTCTCCAGGCGGGCAGGAGCGTTTGCAGGTCTGCGATATAAACGGGTTTTATTTCCCCGCAGCCGAAATAATAATTAAAATAAGGATTGAATTCCTTTTGTTTTGGATAAGTATTCAGGTGAACATATCCCTCCCTGAGTCGTTGCTGGAAAACTTCTTTCATGAAAGGATGGGGGAAGAAATCGATGATATTCTTCTGAGAAATGACAGGCAGGTCAAGGTCGCGGCCTATTTCATTATATATTTCCCAGGAAAAAGGAAGTAATTCGTCCGACATCCAGACATTGACCATTCTTCTGCCCGTAACGGGATTGATGATGCCCGCAGCGATCCTTGACGGAGAGTGTGGATGATGATTATCAATGATGGTGAAAGACTTCCCTTCCTTGCGAAGCCACCAGGATAGGAAAGAGCCGCAAATCCCCTGGCCGACGATCAAAAAATCAACCTGCATTCGTCAAAAATAGAGAATAGATAAGAGATAATCTATTCACTTTTCACTGAAATGCGTATTCCTTCACTATGAGAAGTAAATTCAGGCGCATACATACATTGTATCGTAGTTATACCATTGCTGAAATTTCCCGCATGGGTTACGAACAAAGGATATTCGAAAACATAAGTGCCTTTTCTGAGATAATTGAAAAAGAAATTGGTACTGGCATCCCTTGTACTTTCATAATAGCCCAGGCCATCCTGCCATTTATAACCACTCAGGACATTCACCGGTTCCAGCGCTGAAGCTCTCATATCCTTCATGTGTACATATTCCATATCCCTGTCAACCCGTAATTCTACCCTTACTTTGATCTTATCCCCGATTTTAATGATATCACCTTCATTCACAGGGGTGATCACCGGCCCACGGTCTGTATTTTTTTCAACGAATAGTTTTTTCACCAGTTTCAGCGGAGTAGAAGCTGTTGTGATCTTGTCGAGGTCTTCGAAATACTGCCAGTAAACGCCACCCCAGCTAACTCCCGTATTTGCCCCCTCCCGGCCTCCCC
>DATINK010000058.1:0-6187 GCA_035474355.1 Chitinophagaceae bacterium
ATAATTAAAGGAATCATTGGTTATAAGGGCAAGATCGTTTATGACCCAACAAAGCCGGACGGAACACCACGTAAATTGCTGGATAGTTCACGGCTCCATCGCCTGGGCTGGCATCATCAAACGGAACTTAAAGATGGTATCCGTAAAGCCTATGCTGATTTTTTAGAGAGACATCCATTACCACGGGTCGCCATCTGATCAGTTCCCCCGATTTCATCGTATTTGAATTGAAAATTTCAAACATTGCCGGTCCTTCAACCTGAAAGACCGGGTTAGGTGAATAAATCTTTTAACTGGATAATATGAATACTAAGAAGATTTTTATTACTGGTGCCGGAGGTTATATTGGAAGTAATATGGTAGAGTATTTTTTGGAAAAAAAATACGAGGTAATTGCATTAGATACCTTCTTTTTTGGAGATACGCTTGGGGATTTAAGAAGTCATAAAAACCTGACGATCATTCAGGGTGATATTCGTTCTTTCGACAAATCAGCTCTCGAAGGGGTAGATACTGTCATTGACCTTGCTTCGATCTCTAATGATCCTGCATCAGAATTACTTCCCATTATTACGCAGGACATCAACATCAATGGCGCCAAGCGGGTTGCCACCATGGCAAAAGAAATGGGGGTTAAGAAATTTATTTTTGCTTCCTCCTGTAGTATTTACGGGGCCGGAGAAGGCATCCTCACAGAACAATCCAAACTTTCCCCGATTTCAGTGTATGCAAAATGTAAAATTGAAGCAGAAGAAAGCATCCTGGAACTGGCTGATGATGATTTTTGCGTCACTTTTTTGAGAAATGCGA
The DNA here is from genome assembly GCA_035474355.1 of Chitinophagaceae bacterium. Taxonomy (GTDB): domain Bacteria; phylum Bacteroidota; class Bacteroidia; order Chitinophagales; family Chitinophagaceae; genus DATINK01. The sequence goes on from DATINK010000058.1 coordinate 811, forward strand.
CCGTGTTCGGCGTATCAAAAAGAAGAATGAGGTTTGACCTGATCATTAATATCATGACCCTTCATGCCTGGAAAAGCAGTAAAATATCCGTCATGGGTAAAGGCGACCAATGGAGACCTCTTTGTCATGTGAATGATGTTATCCGTGCATTTGAACTCGTACTTGAGGAAAAGGATACACAGAAGATCAACAAACAGGCATTCAATGTAGGCTCCAATAAGCAAAACTACCAGGTTTACCAGATCGCAGAACTCTTCAAACAATTCTTTCCTGGCCTGGTCATAGAAAAATTGCCTGAAGATATTGACCCCCGGAGCTACCATGTTAATTTCGATAAGATCAGCACCATCCTGAATTTTCAGACGACCAAATCGATCGAATACGGGATCATTGAAATTAAAGAAGCGCTGGCTCATGGAAGTATCAAGGATGGCATCAGCACACGAACCGTTGAGTACTACAAAAGATGGATGAATGCGCAAGGAAGTGAGGCGCCGGTTAAAAACTAGAACTAATTATTTGACATGAAGATTGAATTCTACAGGCATAACCTTAGCCAGGAAGATAAGGAGGAATGTATGAAAGTCCTGGACTCACTTTTTTTAACGACCGGAGAGAGCGTAAAAAAATTTGAATCTCAATTTGCACAATACATGGGTGCAAAATACGCGGTGGGCCTCACTTCTTGTACTGCCGCATTGCATTTAGCCTTGCAATACTTCAATATCGGGGAAGGAGATGAAGTGATCACTACGCCCATGACTTTTATTGCCACCGCCAATACCATTGAGTATTGCGGGGCCAGGCCTGTATTTGTGGATGTAGAACCGGATACCGGCAATATGGATGCCGCGCTGATCGAAAAGGCCATCACGCCACGCACGAAAGCGATCATACCCATTCATCTTTATGGTCAACTCTGTGATATGAAGAGGATCCGGGAGATCGCCGACAAACATCATCTGAAGATCATTGAAGATGCTGCCCATTGCATCGAAGGGGCCCGGGATGGTGTTAAGCCCGGCCAACTCAGCGATATGGCCTGCTACAGTTTTTATGCCACCAAAAACCTTACTTGCGGAGAAGGAGGTGCGATTACTTGTAACGACCCTGCTATCTATGAATGGCTGATGAAAGCCCGGCAGCATGGGATGAGTAAGAGCGCTGCGGACAGGTATTCAGTCAGGTACCAGCATTATGATATGGAGTTCCTGGGATGGAAATATAACCTGAGCAATATAGCCGCATCACTGATGGTGCATCAAATCGGACGCCTGGACAATTACCTGGAACAAAAGGAAAAGATCGCGGTACAATATAATAATGGATTTAAGAACAATGCCGGAATCCAGGTACCCGCAGTCTTACGGGGTACTGTTCATGCCCGCCATCTCTATACCATTTGGGTGGATCCGGCCTGCCGGGACAAGTATATCCAGGAAATGCAGGAAGCAGGTATCGGTATTGCCGTTAATTTCAGATCACTGCACCGGATGAGTTTTTATACAAAAAAATATTGTTATAAAGCGGGCGATTTTCCTGCCTGTGAAAAAATAGCTGATTCAACCATCACCCTTCCTTTCTATACCAGGTTGACGGCTGAAGAAATAAAGTATATCATAGATAAAGTGAATCAAATTGTTTCATAAATTTCAATTACTTACAAGTTTCAACCACCCAACATGAAGACAGCATTAATCACCGGTGTTACCGGGCAAGACGGAGCTTACCTGGCGGAGTTGCTCCTGGAAAAAGGATATAAGGTTCATGGCGTCAAAAGACGCTCCTCCCTTATTAATACAGATCGTATAGATCATTTGTACCAGGATGCTCATGAGAACAATGTGCATTTTAAGATGCATTATGGTGATCTCACGGATTCCTCCAATCTTATACGGATCATACAACAAACGTTACCCGATGAAATATACAATCTGGGGGCGATGAGTCATGTAAAAGTTAGTTTCGATACTCCGGAATATACTGCCAATACAGATGGGATAGGCACATTACGCCTGCTGGAAGCCATTCGGATCCTGGGACTGGAGCAAAAGACAAAATTTTACCAGGCATCCACTTCTGAACTATATGGCCAGGTACAGGAAGTGCCTCAAAATGAAAAAACGCCATTTTATCCACGTAGTCCATATGGTGTAGCAAAATTATTTGCATACTGGATCACCGTCAACTACCGGGAAGCGTATAATATGTTTGCCTGCAATGGTATTTTGTTCAACCATGAAAGCCCATTGCGTGGTGAAACCTTTGTGACCCGGAAAATTACCCGTGCGGTCGCTAAAATTGCACTTGGTCTTGAGGATAAATTATTCCTCGGCAACCTGGATGCACAACGTGACTGGGGGCATGCTAAGGACTATGTAGAAGCCATGTGGAGAATGCTGCAGCAGGAAAAACCAGAAGATTTTGTGATCGCCACGGGGGTTACTACCCGGGTACGGGAATTTGTAACTATGGCCTTTGCCGAATTAGGTATTGAGATCGTTTTTCAGGGAGAAGGGGTTCATGAAAAAGGATATGTTGCCGCTTGTTCTCTTCCTGATTATCAATTAGAGACAGGGAAGGAAGTGGTGGCTGTTGACACTGGATATTTCCGGCCCACTGAAGTGGATTTGCTCATTGGCGATTCAACCAAAGCTTTTACAAAATTGGGTTGGCGCCCGAAATATGACCTTGCCATGCTGGTGCAGGAAATGGTGGAGGCAGATGTTGTGCATTTCAAAAAAGAAAAAATCCTCACGGAGAATGGGTATGCCCATAATGGTCATTTTGACTAATATATCTATCCTTCACGAAACCGTATAGCGCTAAACTATTATTCCCCACAACCCGGGCATCTTTTTCATCATCTATAAGTACATTAAGTAGTCAATGGACATTACAGAGATCAGTGATATTAAGGAGAAGGCATTGATAGGATCAAAATGGTTGGTGATCGAGAAAGTCTCACTTCAGCTCGTGCAATTTATTGTGGGCATCATATTAGCACGTCTGTTAGGTCCCAAGGCTTTTGGCTTAGTTGCCCTCTCCGCTGTTTTTATCATCATATCGGGGGCTATTATGGACAGCGGGTTTGAAAAGGCTTTAATTCAAACGCAAAACCTGACAGCATTACAAATAAGTACAGCCTTTTATATCAATACATTCTTAGGGTTATTGATGGCATTGATCATTTGTTTACTGGCACCTACTATAGCCGATTTCTTTCATGCCCCGGAACTGACCAATATTCTCCGCGTGTTATCGCTGGGCTTACCCATAGACGCATTTGGCCAGACACAGCGAATGTTGATCATGAAGGAACTGAATTTTAAGAAGATCTCCATTGGACAGATCTGTAGCGCACTGGTAAGTGCCATCGTAGGTATAACCCTCGCCTTCTGCGGGTTTGGCGTATGGGCCCTGGTGTTTTCATGGTTATCGGGTACGCTTACATTCGTTTTGATCTTTTGGTATAAATCAAGCTGGTATCCAAAATTCGTATTTTCCTATTCTTCTATTGCTTCCGTTGTTCCATTTGGATTGAATGTGCTGGCAAGCAGTGTATTGTTCTTTTTTGCACAACAGTTCAATAATTTTATTGTTGGGAAATATTACGATAAAGCAGAGTTGGGGTTATTCAACAGGGGATTGAGATTTCCCGAGCTGATCTCAACGTTAATTCAGGGCGTGGTATTGAAGATGTCGTTCCCCTTGTTTTCAAAACTTCAGTTTGAGGAAGCACAGCTAAAAAATGTATTGCGCAAGTCATTTAGAATGACGGCGTTTGTTACTTTCCCTTTACTCGGCTACATGTTTATCAATGCAAAGCAGATCATCCTTTTTCTTTTGACAGATCAATGGATTGGCGCTGTCATCTACCTGAAAATATTTTGCCTCGTTAATCTCCTGAATCCTTTCATCAGTTTGCAGCGGGAATTATTATTGGCAAAGGGCTTTGCCAAACTATTGTTCAGACTGCTATTACTTACTTCTGTCCTTGAAATGGTTCCGATCCTTTTTGTCGTGAAATCCGGGATCATCTACGTGGCCTGGATCGTGCTGGCCAACAAAATTTTTCAATTCTTCCTGTACCAGCAAATTGCTGCCCGTAAGATGAGCCTGCCATTGTTCGAGGCCATTAAATGGATATTACCTTATTTTGTGATTGTATTATTGATCGTTTCCAGTATTCAGTGCCTTGACTGGATCCTGCCGGGTTCTGTTACACATATTTTGCTGCTCAAATTATCTATAGATATTTTACTCGGAGTGTCTATTTATTTTTTGATCTCAATCAGTTATAGACTGGAAGAATTTCAAACTATGAAATTGGTTGTGTATTCCGTATTTAAAAGAAGATGAGAAGTATGAATATTCTGATTGTGAGCCAAATGCGTACTGATTCGCCTACCGGGGTATCAACTTATTATCTGAGCCTGAGAGATGAATATGTTAAGATGGGCCATTTCGTGCACATCATTACACCACAACAAACGCCGATCTTTCTTCGCGCTTTATTAAGGGTATTCAGGTGGGTCGTATCCATTATTAATACTGATTTCAATAAATTATATGTATCTGAATTCGGCTATTTCGTTTCCACGTATTATGCTGTCCGAAAAGTACGCAAGATGAAAAATTGGGATATCATCCACGGCCAGGATCCCAGTTCCTCCTGTGCAGCAAGACTTTCGCTAAAAAAGAAAGTACCCGTGGTGGCAACATGTCATTTTAACGACAACCCCGTTGAAGAGCGGAAATTGGCCTATCAATTATCGCCGCGACAAATAAAACGGGTGACAAAATGGTTCAAGTATTTATTTTCTAAGATTGATAATTTTATTTTCGTTTCAGAATACCAATATCATCAATCAACACATCTGCTGAAACCCGGGATCAATTGGCGGGTCATTCAGAACGGCGTACCCTTTCACGAAAAGAAAAATATTGAAAGCGATCCCGCCTGTTTCACGATTATCAATGTGGGAACACTCGAGGACCGGAAAAATCAAATATTCCTGATCAAAGCGGCGTCCTGCCTGGCCAAAAAAGGCTTGTCTTTTAAGATCTTCCTGCTCGGAGACGGACCCTTGAGAGCAGCATGGCAAAAGGAAGTACTTAAGGAAGGATTGGGAGATCGTATCATCTTTAAGGGACATATCAAAGAGGTTATTGATACGATGCAGGTTTCACAGCTGTATGTGCATGTTTCAAAGAATGAAAGCAGCAGCAGCGTATGCATACTGGAGGCTTTTTCCATCGGGTTACCCGTGGTGGCCATCGCCAACGGAGCGATATCGGAATATTTTCCGAAATCAGGTAGTGGTTTGCGCAATCGAAGATGCGCGGCATCACGTTCGCCTCTGGGAAATTGGAG
>DATINK010000059.1:0-3456 GCA_035474355.1 Chitinophagaceae bacterium
CCCGGCATATAGAAAAATTACATAAGCTTTTCAATGAAGAAATGATATTGTATTCTACTGCTTCCCATGCTGATATCAGTAATAAGAAGATACTGGTGATCGATAATGTGGGGCTGCTTTCTTCTTTATACGCATATGGGGAAATTGCCTATATAGGCGGAGGTTTTGAAGATGGTATCCATAATACACTTGAGCCTGCAGTTTTCGGATTGCCCGTCTTATTCGGACCCCGTTACAAAAAATTCGTAGAAGCGGTAGCATTGGCTGATAAAGGTTTTGCCACACCCATCCGGAATGCAACAGAAGCAAATGAAAAATTGAAAGAATTAATTTCAGATCCGGGTACACTGGAAAAAATGCATCGGGCCATCAGGGATTTTATTCAAAATCATACCGGGGCTACAACAAAAGTGATGACCTATATCCGGGATAAAAGTCTACTCTGAATTTGATTTCTTCATTTTTATTTCACGCAAAGGCGCAAAGTTTTCGCAGAGCCGCATGGAGACATTTGTATTCTTTGCGCTGCCTTTGCGTCTTCGCGTGAAGAATTAGCCGGGATAGCGTATTTTTGCGAATTCTTAATTCGCCATTCAGAATTCATAATTCAACAAAATGCCAGGAACAGAACTATTTGGCGCTGAGGAGCGTAAGGAGATCATGGATGTGCTTGATACCGGCATCCTTTTCCGTTATAACCACGAAAATCTCCGGAAAGGTCATTGGAAGGCCCGTGAATTTGAAGCTGAGGTCAAAAAACTGACGCGAGCACCCTATGCGCATGCCGTTTCCAGCGGCTCAACCGCTGTTGCCACGGCGCTGGCTGCTGCAGGTGTAGGTGCCGGCGATGAAGTGATCGTCCCCCCATTTACATATATAGCTACACTGGAAGCCGTACTTTTTATCGGTGCAATCCCTGTATTTGCGGAGATCGATGAAACCCTGTGTCTTTCAGCAGATGGAATTGTTAAAGCAATGAGTCCGCAGACTAAATGTGTTTGCCTGGTTCATATGTGTGGCGGGATGGCAGACATGGATTCGATCATGAAAGTCATCCGTGAGAAAAATTTGATCCTGGTAGAAGACGCAGGACAGGCATTCGCTTCTTCATACAAAGGAACTTATACCGGGCTGTTTGGTGCTACCGGCTGTTATTCCTTTGATTTCTTCAAGATCGCAACGGCTGGTGAAGGAGGTGTTGTAGTTACCAGTGATGAAAATATGTACAAACTGGCTGATGCATATGCCGATCATGGTCATGATCATATCGGTAACAACCGGGGTATGGAACAGCACCCCATTCTTGGCTTTAATTACCGGATCAGTGAATTACATGCGGCGGTAGGACTCGCTCAAACAAGAAAGGTCCCTTCCATCCGGTCTGCCAATCGAAAGAACAAACAAAAATTGATCGATCTTTTATCAGCGCATCCCGAGATATCTTTTGCAAAGCTGCCTGACCCAGCGGGTGATTCTGCCACCTTTCTGAATATTCTTTTACCTGACACCGATTCAGCGGGGCGTTTTGTAGACTTACTGAACCAGGAAAAAGTAACCGGCTTCAATTACTGGTACACGAATATGTATCACTTCATCAATCAATGGGACCATATTAAAGAAATGAGAACAGCTTCCAGGTTGCCCATTGAATTATTGCGTTCACCACAGGATTACAACAATCTTCATTTGCCCAAATCCCAGGATGTGGTCGGCAGGCTGGTATCTTTTGGCATTCGTTGTACCTGGAAGGAAGCGGAAATCCTGCAATTGGCCGGGAAGATCTCCCAATGTATCAAAAAAGCTTTAGCAGTCACGCATGCACAATAATTTCAGGAACATCGATAAGATCGTTTTCGGCAGGGGCTCCCTGAAAATGCTGGATAGCATTTTAGCTGAAAAAAGAAAAGACAATAACCAGTACGTCGTTTTTTTTGTTGACAATTATTTCAAAGGAAAGGAACTGGCGAAGGCGATTCCCCAACATACACATGATGATTTGATCTTTATTGACGTGGATCCCTATGAACCGACGACCGAACAAGTAGATGCACTTCGCGACAGGATCATGAAACCAAAAGGGCTGCCTTCTGCCATTGTGGGAATGGGTGGAGGAAGTATCATGGACCTCGCGAAAGCGGTATCACTCATGGTTACTAATGAAGGATCTTCCATGCAATACCAGGGTTTGAACCTGATTAAAAACCCGGGCATTTATCATTTGGGAGTTCCTACCATTTCTGGTACCGGCGCTGAAGTTTCAACAACAGCAGTGTTAACCGGCCCGGAGAAGAAATTGGGTTTGAAATGTGAATGGACACCCTTTAACCAGTTGGTACTCGACCCGGAACTGATCGCTACCGTGCCTGCCGATAAATGGTTTTATACTGGCATGGACACTTATATTCATTGTATAGAATCCGAGACCGGCCAGTTGAAGAATGCATTCAGCCATGCTTACGCGGAAGAATCACTGAAATTGTGCCGTGAAGTATATCTTGGTCTGGGCTCCGGGCAGAATCCTGAGAATGATGATAAATTAATGGTGGCCTCCCTGATGGGTGGATTGAGCCTGAGCTATTCTGAAGTGGGGGTCGTGCATGCATTGTCTTATGGCCTTTCCAAGATCAAAGGAGAAAAACATTGTTATGCCAATTGCCTGGTATTTCAGCACCTGGAAGATTATTATCCCGAAGGGGTAGCTGAATTCAGGCAGATGATGGAGAGGAATGGGATCAGCCTGCCACAGGGATTGAGTAAAAACTGGACGGAGGCAGAGATAAGAGCCATGTCTGAAGTGGCATTTGCACTTGGACATATGTGGAACCATGCCATTGGCCAGGATTGGAAACAAAAGATCAGCGTCAATAAGATCATTGAACTTTATAAAAGAATGTGATCATGAGCGAAAAAAGAGTCAGGGTTGGAACTGTCAGGTGCGGAGCCAATGAATTATTTCTTATCTCAGGTCCCTGCGTGATCGAAGATGAGAGCGTGATGATGAAAACGGGGGAGAAATTAAAAGAAGTCGGGGAGCGCCTTCGCCTGCCCATTATTTATAAATCATCTTTCAGCAAAGACAATCGCAGCAGCCTCGGGTATTACCAGGGGCCGGGATTGGATAAAGGGTTAAAAATATTAGCAAGGGTAAAAGAGCAATTTGAATTCCCACTGTTAACAGATATTCATTACCCTGACCAGGCAGCGCCCGCGGCTGCTGTTTGTGATGTTTTGCAGATCCCCGCTTACTTATGCATGCAAACAGGATTGGTGGTAGCAGCCGCGAAAACCGGGAAAGTCATCAATCTCAAACATGGACAATTCCTGTCGCCGGAAAATATGAAGCATCCCGTTGCCAAATGTGTTGAATCCGGCAATGACAAGATCATATTAACTGAAAGAGGCTATACCATGGGATATAATGACCTGGTAGTGGACCCCAGGAGTTTTTATCATTTG
>DATINK010000060.1:0-5728 GCA_035474355.1 Chitinophagaceae bacterium
AGGACCTAAAGAAAAAGCAGTAAAATGACAATCTTATATCTCGTTTTGATCATAATTGCCTCAGTCATACTGGGTTTAGTCGTATTGATACAGAACCCTAAAGGAGGCGGACTGGCTGGAAATATCGCCGGTTTCAGCACCCAGTTCATGGGGGTAAAGCAAACCACGGATGTCCTTGAAAAAGGCACCTGGCTTTTTGCCGGTGTTATCGGGGCGCTTTGTCTCCTTTCTTCCTTTTTCATTTCCAGGACAGCTTCAGCCAACCAGGACAATTTGAATAAAGTCGGCGGTGTGACTGTTCCAGGTAACAATCAACCCCAGCAAACCAATCCGAACAATACCATTCAATTTCCAACCAAGCCGGATTCTAATAAATAATTTTAAATGAACACCCTAATCACCCGGACCTTGAGCCGGGTTTTTTTCTGTCTATTCTCCGACGAGTCTCCCTGCGGGAAGACTCCTCGGAGAATTTTCATACCTGATAAGGGGACTCGTCGGCTGATTTACCTTATTGTTAACGATTGAATCAGGATCTATGAAAAAAAAGATCATCGGGGCCATACTGGGGATTTTACTCGTCATAGGATTATTTGCCGCCTGGAAACTTTTCGGTTCATCGGTAACCAATAAAACCGGGGATTATTTTTTTATCCGGACAGGCATGACCCGGGAAGATGTCAGGAAAGAACTCATTCAAAAGAATTTTCTTCCACCAAACGCCTGGTTTGATATCGCATCACGGATACTTCGTTTCAAAACAGTAAAGCCCGGGCGGTACAAACTTAAAAAAGGAATGAGTGTCTATAAGCTGGTCAAAATGTTTCGTGCCGGCGACCAGGCCCTCGTCAATTTTGTGATCACTAAATCCCGGTTACCACAGGATATAGCCAGAAAAGCAGGCAATCAATTTGAATTCGATTCCTCCGCCATGATGCAATACCTAAGCAATGCGGATACATTGCAATCGTATGGACTGGATTCAAATACCCTGATGGCCGTGGTCATGCCCTATACTTATAGCCTGAACTGGAACAGCAGCCCCGCTAAGTTGTTTCAGAAATTCATCACGGCATACAGGGTTTTCTGGAATGCAACACGGACAAGAAAAGCAGACAGTCTTCACCTGACACCGGTACAGGTAATAACATTGGCATCCATCATTGAAGAAGAAACATTGGTGAAAGCAGATAAATACAATATTGCAAGTGTATACCTGAATCGACTGGCGATCAACATGCCCCTGCAAGCCGATCCAACGATCAAATTTGCCATGAAGGATTTCGGGTTAAAAAGGATCCTGAATGTTCATTTAACCACCCCCTCTCCCTATAATACTTACATTCATTATGGTCTGCCGCCCGGGCCGATATGCACAGCTTCTGTTGAAACGGTTGAAGCCGTACTCGATGCGCCTAAAACGAATTACTTCTATTTTGTAGCCAGTAGTAATTTTGATGGGACAAGCGTATTTACGACTAATTATAATGATCATCTTGTAAAAGCGCACGAATACCAAAAAGCGCTCGATAAACGCTGGGATTCCCTGAAAAAGCTGAACCCGAAATAAAGCATGGCATGGCTGGTTAAAATAAAAGACCGGATCAGTTCTTCTTCCCCTGCTCTCTTCCTCGTGAAGAAAAGCAAGCAAACCCTTATCCCCGGTTTCCGCGGCATTCCCTTATATGACGTTATTAATTTCTTTTTCAAGGAAGTAAGAACCGTCGGGATGACGGAAAGAGCATCTTCCATTGCTTTCAACTTTGTCATGGCGATCCCGCCCGCCATCATCTTTCTTTTTACACTGATTCCTTACCTGCCCATATCAGGGGAGTTTGAACAATCTCTTTATGGTTTGATCAAAGATGCCGTGCCGGGAGAAAAAGACCACCAGACCATCATTAATTTCCTGGCAGACTTTATCAATCATCCACGGAACGGGTTGCTGTCCCTGGGTTTTATTCTTTCCCTGTATTTCTCTTCCAACGCGATCATGGGAATTATGAGATCATTCGATAAAAACTATGCAGGCTTCAGGAAAAGAACGCTTTTTCAAAAAAGGGGCGCAGCATTGAAGATCACGATAGTCATTTTTGTATTCATATTTATCTCGATACTCTTATTGGTTGCGCAGGGTGCTGTTCTTTCCTGGTTAGGGATCAAAAGCCAGTTGCTAAGAACCGTCATTGTAAATCTCAGGTGGGTCGTGCTTATCCTGTTGATCTTCGCTTCCATCTCCTATATATACCGGCATGCACCGGCAGTTGAAAAAAAATGGAGGATGATCAGTCCCGGGTCCATTTTGGCTTGTTTCCTGACCCTGGTTTTTACAGGGTTTTTCTCCTGGTGGGTATCCCATTTTGGGCAATATAACCAGTTATATGGATCGATCGGGTCAGTGCTGATCCTGATGGCCCTTATATATTTTAATTCTCTTGTTTTGTTGATTGGTTTTGAGCTGAATGTCAGCATTACCTCCCTGAAGAAGATCGCAGATGAACGGAATAATATGCCTGCGGACGGCGAAGTAAAATCCGGATAATTTTCCGACCTTTATAACTCCAAAAATCATTAAAAATGAAAAAATTCTTTTTTGCCGCATTCCCGCTGGCAGCTGTAGCCGTTATGGCGCTGAGTCACAATGTGGAACCCCTTCCCATCGGAGCTACGATCCCTAACCCCGATGTGAAGATGAAAAACATTGATGGAAAAGAAGTCTCTTTCAAAGAAGCTAATAATAAAAACGGGTTGCTGGTGATGTTCAGCTGTAACACCTGCCCCGTAGTCAAGCAATACCAGTCACGTTCCAACGAAGTTTGCAAATATGCAATGGGAAAAGAGATCGGTGTCGTTTTGCTGAATTCAAATGAAGCTTATCGCGACAATGGCGATTCTTATAACGATATGATCCAATATGCCAAAGACAATAGTTATACCTGGAAATATGTCGTGGATAACAATTCATCCATGGCAGATGCTTTTGGCGCCAATCGCACACCAGAATGCTTCCTGTTCGACAAAGACCTGAAACTGATCTATCACGGTGCCATAGATGATAATTCGAATGGCGCGGATGAAGTGACCCGCAAACACCTGATGGTAGCAATAGACGAGATGTTATCCGGGAAAGAAGTTTCTATGAAAGAAACCCGCTCAGTTGGTTGTACGATCAAGAGAAGAAGTTAAGTTCACCCCCTGCCCTCTGAATCCTCACTTTACTAATGTCAACGTCCCAAACCAGTGGGCTCCTTTTGTATCAAGAAGCTGATAGGGTTTTATTCCTTCATTCCACTTGACTGTCCAGGGCCCCTCGAATATATCATAGGTCAGTTTATCGTCAACCAGTTTGATGGTGGCTTCACCTGTACGGTTAACGGTCCTGTCGCTGTAAATATTGGTGCAGGTCCACTCTCCTTTTGCTGTATTCCCAATGGGCGTAAGATTCCATTGTGTCGTTTCGGAACTGGAGCCTACCGCAACATAGGAAGTACAAAAAACAAAACCACCCTTCATTTCAACCTTCAATGTCATTGCCGGGCCCGTATAAGTACCTAACCAATTGACCGGGGTATTTGCAAATTCATCAGCGGCCTTTTGAAATTCCCCCGGGAAATGAGCGAGGCAACCGGTATCGATGAACCACTTATCGTCTTTTTGATAGTCGGTCATTCTCTTGATGGCTTCCTCCCTTGTCTTATCATAGAAAGTTTTCTCCAGCCATTGATTCAGCAGCTGATCGCCTTTTGCTGTCCTTTCCTGCATACCGGCTAATTTTCTCAGCTTCTCCAGTAATTCCGGGAACAGGATGATCATCGTGCCGAATGCATTTTCCTTGTTCAGGTTGTCTCTCCTGCTTTTCAGGTATTGTTTAACCAATTCAGCATGCGAGGCAGCCTTCATATCCAGGTTATAATCTTTCACAGACTTTACGACAGCATTGTAATCCAGCTTTGAAAACCCCGGCATCACATTATTCCTTAATTCCGGGAATTTCTGGCCCAACTCTGAATACATCAGATCCATACTTTCGATCTTCTTGATAGTTTCCCAATTGGCATAGTTCTTTATCTGTTTCCAGCAGTTCATGATGTTGGCAATATTCTCCTGGTTTTCCAGGACCTTATTCCTGACGTCCGCGCTGTATGTAGATAATACCGGGCTCGCGGTTATGTATGTTTGCACAGCAGCCTGCTGTTCGGGGCTGAGTTTTAACTGGGCGTAAACGGAGTTGGCGAATATCGCGGAGAGGAAAAAGCAGGTAAGAACGTAGATCTTTTTCATGATGAAATTTACATTTTATTCCTTACCGACGCTCACTCCCGGCCCCGGGTTGCCGGCATCGGCTGAAAAAAATCAAAAAAATCCTTATGGAACTTTGCCGCCCCGGCATCATCAGGATGAACACCTTCATCAAAAACCACGCTTATGGACATCAGGACCTTCCTAAACCGGCTCCTCATTCTTGTTTTTATGGGCTCAATCGGGTTTTGCCTTGCACTGAGCATCAAGTTCAAAAGCACCATTGGGTTCCTGCTGGCACTGATGAGTCTTGTGGCGAGTATTCATTTTCTCTACCTGCTCGCCAAAGCAAGAAGAAGTGCAGAACAGGATGAGAGAGTTTAACCAGGTTTGCTGATCAGCATCGTGATCTCTTTAGCCAGCTTTTCTTTGGAAAGCTGTTCTTCAAAGAATTTGCGATAGCCTGTTTTATTGTTGATGAAAAGACTGGCGGGAATAGCGCCCGACCATGAACTGTCTACTTTTGGACAGAAATAATCCGCATTATATTCATCCAGCCATACAATCGGGGCCAGGATCTTCTTTTTCGTTGCAAAGTTTTTGATTTTCGCCGGGTAATAATCTTCCAGGTCAAGACTGACCAATATTAACAGTATACTGTCACGGGCATGTGCTTTCACTGCAGACTGGAAATAAGGAATCTCTTCCACACAGGGCACACAGAATGTAGCCCAGAAATTAATGATCATCGGTCTCTTACTCTCACGGATCGTCTTTTCCAGCTCCGTGATCTTCACTTTACCGATCCCCTGTCCATGTATAACTGTTACAAATAACAAGAATGCACAGATCATGAATGACTTTACGAATTGCATGTATATTCAATAATTAATAATCAATAATCAGTAATTCATAATTCACCCCTGCTCCATTCCTTCAGCAACTCATTCATCCGCCCCTCATCTAAACTTTTTTTATCATAATGCCCTGCTTTGCTTTTTTGCCTGTAGGCTTCATATAAGGTGACGGCGCAGGCAACACTGATATTCAGTGACTGGATGATACCCACCTGCGGGATCACGAAATTTCCATCTCCCAGTTTCCTGATCTCTTCACTTACGCCTTCGTGTTCATTCCCGAATACCAGTGCCATTCTTTGTGTAAGATCGATATCGTGTAAAAATACTGCATCACTGCTCAAATGTGTCGTTAAAATTGTGGAATAGCTTTTCCTTAACGCGTGAAAACATTCTTCTGCATTGTCGAATGGATGAATGGTTAGCCATGCTGCCGCACTGGAGGAACTCCTGGCCCCCCATTTCTTGTGCGGGGGGATCTTTGTATTGAGAATATAAATATCCTGGATGCCTGCCGCATCACAGGTACGCATTACTGCAGAGATGTTATGGGGGTCAAAAACGTTTTCAATCCCCGTGAACGTGATCAACCCGAACAATCGCCCTCTGACGCTGCCGCCGCGTGCTTCGCC
>DATINK010000061.1:0-11376 GCA_035474355.1 Chitinophagaceae bacterium
AACGATATTATTATAATGAAAGATGACATCGGCGAGCTGGGGGTATAGCTTGCTTTCTGTAAAATAATGGTTGATTTCCTGCAGGTAGGCGAGGAGGGTATATTTTTTCAATTCAAAATCAATATATCCCTCGGCAAACCAGGTTTCGGATAATGATTTCATAACTCTTAGGTTTAGGGTTAGACGTAATACAATATAAAAAAAAGACGGCATAATGGGAAGCGGGGTTTAACTTTAGATTGTTAAATAACAGATCATGAGGTATATTTTCCTGGCTTTTGCCTTCGGGGCCCTGTCGTGTAGCTCTAACCGTTATTTTATCGTTCGCCACGGTGAAAAAGTGGTGATCACGAAAGACTCAGCCGGTATGATGGCCAATAATCCTCCTTTATCGGAACCCGGGAAAGTGAGGGCTTTCGTCTTAAGGGATGAATTGAAATCTGAAAAGATCAGTTATATCTACTCCACCAATTATCTCCGGACGATCAATACGGCCCAGCCATTGCGGGACGCAGTACCGGGAGCCGTTTTTAAATTGTACAGCCCCTCAAAAGACTCACTCGACGCATTTGTCGCCCAACTGAAAGCCATCAAAAAAGGGAACGTACTGATCGTTGGGCATTCTAATACGGTGGATGATATCGTCAATAAACTTTGCGAAAGGACCGAGGTCAATGGCGACCTGAAAGATTCCGAATACGATAACATGTTTATTGTAAAAAGAAAAGGCAGCAAGTGGATCTTTTCGAGGAAGAAGTATGGGTACCCTTCTAATCCCTAGTTTTAAGTTTTAGGTTTTAAGTTTTAAGTATTTCTCTATTACTTAAAACTTAGCATTTAAAACTTAAAATCAGTATTCGCGATCTCCATTAAAATTCTCTAACTCTCTTCCCACAGCAGTCAAAAAAGTAGCACCCAGGCTTCCATCAACGATCCGGTGATCATAACTCATGCTGAGGTACATCATGTGGCGGATGGCAATACTGTCACCATGAGGTGTTTCCACTACAACAGGTCTTTTTTTAATGGCGCCTACGGCCAAAATGGCAACCTGGGGCTGGTTGATGATCGGGGTGCCCATCAGGCTTCCGAATGTACCCACATTCGTCAAAGTAAAAGTCCCGCCCTGGGTATCATCGGGTTTTAATCTTCCCTGCCGGGCATTATCAGCGAGGTTATTGACCTGTTTGGCTAATCCTACCAGGTTCAGCTGGTCGGCATTCTTTATAACAGGTACAATCAGGCTCCCTGTTGGCAAAGCAGTAGCCATGCCGATATTGATATCTTTCTTAATGATGATCTTATCACCCTCGATAGAACAATTCACCAGGGGGAATTTTTTGATACAACGGACGATCGCTTCAATAAATAAGGGAGTGAATGTGATTTTCGTACCTTCTCTTTTCTCAAATTCCTTTTTCACCTTATCCCGCCACATCACCATATTGGTAACATCGGCTTCAGTGAAACTGGTTACGTGCGGACTGGTATGCTTGCTGCGTACCATATGTTCCGCGATCAGCTTACGCATCCTGTCCATCTCAACGATCTCTACATTACCACTATAGGTTGTCAGGGCAGTTGATGATTCTGTTCTCTTGACCGGTGCAGTCATTCCCTGTTCCTCATTTGCCGTATGTACCTCGTAATTCGTATTCCGTACTTCGTAGTTCGTATTTCGTACTTCGGATCTTGTCTCTTTTCCTTTTCTCTTATTGCTTACATATTGAAGTATATCTTTCTTGGTCACCCTGCCTTCATTCCCGGTGCCCGGAATTTTTTCGAGTTCGGTCATGCTGACTCCCTCGCTGGCCGCGATATTCAATACCAGCGGAGAATAAAAGCGATTCGATCCACCATTCCCCGATTGAGTGGTATGTGATGTAGTTACCGGCCTGCTTTCAATTACGACGGCTTCTTCTGTTTCCCTCATTTTAGGTGGCGGGGAGGAAGGTTGTGATACAATGTTCTCTGTTGCGGAAGTCTTTATTCTTGCAATGACCTTTCCTACCGGTACCACATCATTCACATTGTATAAAATGGAATCGACGACACCGGAAACGGTGCTCGGTACTTCACTGTCTACTTTATCCGTAGCGATCTCCAGGAGTGTTTCATCCATTTTGATCGTATCGCCGGCTTGTTTGAACCACTTTAAAATGGTGGCTTCCATGATACTTTCGCCCAATTTTGGCATCACCAGGTCAACAATGGCCATAAAATAATTTACAAGTTACGAGTGACGATTTACGATTGGGCAAAGGTATGAATTGACTAAGTTTCTTCCAGAATAAACTTCCGCAGGAAATTCAATGCAGTGAGCGCCGTCATAATAATATTACGTTGCCTGTCGAACCTGAAATTGAATTGTTTGGCATCTGTTTTTTTGCCATTACTGACTGCGATCCATACCGTACCCACTGGTTTATCGGCTGTGCCGCCGCCCGGACCCATGATCCCTGAAGTGGCCAATGAAAAATCGGAATTCATTTTATGGATCGCACCCAGGGCCATTTGCCGAACGGTCTCTTCACTCACTGCTCCCATGGTCATGATCGTTGCTGGCGATATTCCTAAAATATTTTCTTTCATTTCATTTGAATAGCTCACCACGCTACCTTTAAAATAGTCGGAGGACCCGGGAACAGAAGTGATCAGGTGGGCGATATATCCCCCGGTACAACTTTCAGCGGTGGATAAGGTCTTGCCCGCAGAACGAAGGATCTTCCCGATCACATTTTCCAGGCCTTCATCTTCATTGCTGACCAGCCATTCTTTAATGATCACCTGCATTTTTTCAAACCAGGGCAAAACATCTTTTTCTGTTTCCTGGGGATCATTACCTGTGGCAGTAAGTCTCAGTTTGACTAACCCATAATTCGGAAGGTAGGCTAGCTTAATATGTACAGGAAGAGCGGATTCAAAATCTTTTAGTTGTTCAGCGATAAAGGATTCACCCTGCCCGGCAGTGAAGGCAGTCTTGTGTACAATAGCCGGTAAGGTCAAGGCAGCTTGTAACCGGGGAACCACTTCATCGACCATTAAACCTTTCATTTCATGGGGAACACCAGGCAGGGAGATGAAAATATTACCCCTGCCTTGATTTATGTTAGCCCCCCTGCCCCCCATAGGGGGGTTCTCAGACTCTGGCTGATCGATGCTAGTCTCCCTGCCCCCGAAAGGAGGGTTCTTAGACTCCGAGAGTTCGAGATTTCTTTTTTCTAAGGCAGCAATAATTTTTTTTAATACATTTTCAGTATCATTTATTACTTCTTCATTTGAGAACCTTAAAACTTGAAATCCAGCCATATTTAGTTCAATTGTTCTTGCCTCATCACTTAGCTTATTTTCCGGGACCTGATGGATCAACCCATCTACTTCAATGATTAGTTTTTTGGAGATACAAATAAAATCAGCAATAAATGTTCGAATGATATGCTGTCTTCTGAATTTATAACCGGCTAATTGTTTACCCCTAAGCATTTTCCATAATATACTTTCCGCGAGTGTTGGATTTTCCTTATGTTCTTTCACAAAATTTTTGAGTAACCCGTATACAGCAGGGTCAGCAGTTTCAATCCAATAATGTTTTTCCGAAGTATCAGGGTCTAAAGCCCCTCCTGTGGAGGGGTTTGGGGAGGCTGTCTCTTGCAAAGTATCAGGGTCTGAAACCCCTCCTGTGGAGGGGTTTGGGGAGGCCATCCATAACATCCCTGGCGCAGTTCCCCTCTTATTATGCAACACGATGCAGTTATCCGGAACCTCCGCTTGTTTGAGATTACTTTCCAGGATGGGGCCGGGTCTGCGGAAAATTTTTTCAAATAAATATTTTACATGTGCCAGCACCTGCTCATTTACCAGCAGCCTGGCTCCGAAATATTCACAAAGCAGGGGTTTAGTAATATCGTCAGCAGTCGGTCCCAGGCCACCGGTCATGATAATGATTTCGGAAAGCTTTCTTTCTTCATCCAGTGCCGCTTTAATATCTTCCTTTACATCCCCAACAGCTACCCGTCGCCTCACCCAGATACCGATCTTGTTCAATTCCTGGGCAATGAAGGCGCTATTGGTGTCCACCGTTTGACCGATCAGAAGCTCGTCTCCTATAGTGATGATACTGGCATTAACAATTTGCATAGGTCTCAAAGATAGGAGATAGCTAATTTTGAGATAGTAAGGAAAAATTTCACGCCAAGACGCTGAGAAAACGCAAAGAATACAGGCGGCAATCTGCGACTTTGCGAATCTTTGCGGCTCTTCGTGAAATACAAATGATAATTAAATGAAGAAAGTATTTTTTATAACAGGCATACTCTTTTCTTCCATCTTGTCTTTTTGTCAGACTACTACTAATAAACTTCAAAAGGCCTTTGCTGAATTTGAATCTGACAGCCAGTTAAAACACGCCATCAGTTCCCTGTATGTGATCGATGGCAAAACAGGTGAAATAGTTTTCGATAAGAATTCGAGGATCGGTTTGGCAGGTGCATCGACCCAGAAAATTATTACTTCAACCAGCGTGTATGAGATCCTGGGAAGGAATTATGGATACAGGACATTGTTTTTCCTGGATGGACCGGTAACCGGGAAGTCATTGAATGGAAATTTTATCATCAGGGGTAGCGGGGACCCAACTTTTGGTTCCTGGCGTTATGAAGCTACCAAAAGAACAGGCATATTGGAGTCGATCGTTACGATGCTGAAGAACCAGGGCATTGAACATATAAAGGGCGATATCGTGATCGACAATAGTTCTTTTGAAACGAACCCGGTGCCGGGAGGCTGGACCTGGGATGATATCGGGAATTATTATGGCGCAGGGGCATATGGGTTTAACTGGAATGAAAATCAGTATGACCTGGTCATGAATGGAGGCAAAAAACCCGGTGACGCCGTTGAGATCGCGGGTACGGAGCCTGTTTTACAATCTGAGCTCATCAATGAATTAAGTTCAGGTCCGGAAAACAGCGGCGATAATGGTTATATCTACCTGGCGCCCTATTCAGAAAAAGGATTTGTGAGGGGAACGATACCTGCCGGTGCAAAGAATTTTAAGATCTCAGGTTCAATGGCTGATCCGGCCAGGCAATTTTATACAGAATTGAAAAAAGCCCTTGCCGACGCAAAGATCACGATCAAGGGAGAACTTTTATTATCTCCCAGCATGGATATAAAGCCGAAAATATATCCCTACAACCTGGATCCATTTAATTTTCTGATCTCTCCATCTATCGATTCCATCATCTATTGGTTTTTGAAAAAAAGTATCAACCTCTATGGGGAAGCGCTCCTTAAAACTTTAGCCTATGAAAAAAGAGGGTTTGGGGCAACGGATACAGGGATCAATGTGATCAGGGAACTTTGGAAGGACAAGGGGATCGGCGAGGATGAATTGAACCTGTTAGATGGATCAGGTCTTTCCCCTTCGAATCGCCTGACTACACATGCACAAACAACTATACTGCAATACGCAAAAACCCGTGATTGGTTCCCATTTTTCTATAATGCGCTGCCGGAATACAATGACATGAAGATGAAAAGCGGAACGATCCGGGATGTAAAGGGATTCTGCGGCTATCAAAACGCAAAAGACGGGCATGAATATATATTTTCTTTCCTGGTCAACAATTATAACGGATCTTCGGCGGCCCTGGTAAAGAAAATGTACAAAGTGCTGGACAATCTAAAATAAAACCAACCAAAACTATTCTTTATGAACGAACAGAATTTTAAAAATCATGTCAGGTATTTACGTATCTGGCATTTCCTGTTACCCAGCCTCGTCATGGTTGTGCTTGTTGGAAGCATCTGCAACCTCGTGAACTCCTTACATGGCAAATGGTTTCCCGCTACCTGGCCAGTGATCACTTCAATTGTTCTTCTTGGCATTTTATGGTACAGCCGTGCATTTGCATTAAAGGCCCAGGACCGCGCGATCCGGGCAGAAGAGAATTTCAGGTATTTTATTCTTACGGGGAAGCCATTGGATAAACAATTGCGACTGGGACAGATCATTGCCCTTCGTTTTGCCAGCGATGAAGAAATGGCCGCACTCGCAAAAAGGGCATTAGATGAAAAATTATCATCAAGGCAAATCAAAGAAGCAATCAAGAATTGGAAGGCTGATTTTGACAGAGCTTAAAATGGTTATACAAGGAGCACGAAACGTTCCTACGGAACGTGAACCCTCTATTCGAACATTCTTTCTACCCACGAGATGTCCCTACGGGACAAAATCTTAACATACTGTTTGTGAGCAAAACATATGTTTCACGAAACGTTCCTACGGAACGTAAAAATTATTTATTTGAATTCTATCTACCCGTGAGCTGTCCCTATAGGACAAAAATGTTGAATTCGTTTATGATGTGTTCCAGAGGAACACATCATGGGTAGAAAGGTTGATTAGATATATCGGGCGTCCCGTAGGGACGCTTCGTGCTAATGTTATTTGCAAATCATGAAAAGGGAAGAAATTCCCAAAAACATTTAAAACCCCAGCCTCTGCAACAATGGATGATTGATATCCATCAACCAGGGAGACATGAGCGCTGCGATCCAGACCAACAGGATGAATATCTTCCCCAGCCAGGACATATCCTGTATCAAATGACGGTGTAGCAAACTTTCAATGGTGGTCATGACTTTGTCTTCTTTTGAACTATATGTATAAGGCGGCCCGGATACGATGTCTTTGAATGCAGGGTGTTCATCTGCCAGGAAATCACGAATCCTCCAGTAGTCAGCATCCGGCAAGTCTTCATAAGAGCGGTCCAGCTCGATTCCTTCCGCCTCCATTTTTTTCTCTATAGAATTCAGCCTGGAATCACTGAACATTCTCATGATCATCAGTGCCGGAAAAATAAGCAGGGGGTAAACCGGTCGCTGAAAGGCGAACAATGCTACCCAACAAAGAAACCCGGCTGAAAGAAACACAAAGACCTTGCTTACCCAGCTTTCTTCGTCGAGGAAGACACGGTTCAGCAGCTGGCCTCCATCGAGAGGATATACCGGCAAGAGATTGATCAGGTTCAAAACGATCAGGGAAACGGAAATACTGTAAAAAGATATGCCCAGGAAGGAGAGGTCCGGGTTGTTTTTATATAGAATATAAAAAAGGGCTCCCAGGACGATGCCCGGTATCGGCCCTGCCAGTAAAATGATCGCTGATTCTCTTTGTGAAACTTCTCTTTTACTCCCCGAAACATAAGCACCCAACAAGGGGATAAAAAAAATACCCAGGTCCTTATACCTGAAAAATTTCATCGCAAAGAAATGCCCCAGCTCGTGAAAGATGACAATGGCAGTGATCAACAAAAGCATCTCGAAACTCCGGAATATATAATAACCCAGCACGAGGTAGAGCGCGAGACTCAGGATGGAACGTATCCAGATATTAGAGCCCGTTTCATTTTTCTCATATTTCGGCGGATAGAAAACAATTCCCTGCGCCATTGATCCCCGTTCGTCGGGATCCCTCTCCGGAACAGGTGTCGGGATATTATCCATTCTATAAAATTAAGGAACAGTTTCGACGCTTATGAATTCAAAGAGCTTTGTTAAACTCATGAATAAAATGTTAAATCATATGTATAGTATCCACTTATCCACAGTTGTTTGGAATGATGTTTGGACTAACCTGAAATAATTTGAATATTCGCAACGTTTCACAAACACCCGAACTACGGGCACCGGTTAAAGGACATCCCACATGAAGAATCAGCGTTTACTCGTTTTCGTAACACTTCTCAGTGTTTCCGTACATTCTCAGCAAACACGGTACTATTCCGACCCTTCCACCACTTTCCGGGAAGCCAAAGAATATTTCCAGAAAGAGCAGTATAATCTCGCTTACCCGTTGTTTAAGGAATTACAGCAATCGGTCCGCGAAACGAATAAAGCCAATGAGCCCATTACGGTCCAGGAGATCAACTATTATACGACGGTTTGTGCCCTCAAGCAAATGGAAGGAAGGGCAGAAGAAGCTGCACTGGAATATATCGACCTGGAAAAAAACACGGCCCGTGTGCAAATGATGAATTATCACCTGGCAGAATATTATTTCCACCATGAACAATTCGGAGATGCCGCCAGGTTCTATGACCAGACCAATATTGAAAATCTCAGCAACCGGGAGATCGCTGATATGAAGTTTCACAAGGGGTATAGTTATTTTACCCTGCAAAGGTTTCCACAGGCCAAATCACTTTTTGGTTCGATCCGGACACTTAAGGATGATCCCAATTACCTCGACGCAAATTATTATTATGGATTCCTCTCATTCCGCGACGGGCAATATGCGGAAGCACTTCAAAGTTTTCGTATCGTAGAGAATGAAAAAACATATGCGGGACTGGTACCCTATTATATAGCCCAGATCTACTATATCCAGGGCAGAAAAGAAGAGGCGATCAGTTATATCCAGGGAAAACTGAAAAGCGGGGCCAATTCCCAATATTATGACCTGGAATTGAAACAACTTATCGGGCATGCACATTTTGAAAGAAAAGAATATGCATTGGCCCTTCCTTACCTCGAAGATTATGTGGCCCGCTCTAAAAAAGTCAGGCGGGAAGATCTATATGAACTTTCGTATTGTTATTACCAGGCAAAGTCATTTGCCAAAGCCATTGATGGATTCAAGCAGCTGAGCGGGAAAGATGATTCGCTGAGCCAGCATGCGATGTATTTATTGGGAGATGCTTATTTAAAGACCGGACAGAAAACAAATGCGCGGAACGCCTTCCTGTTTTCAGCTTCCAATAGCAGCAATCCCACCCAAAAAGAGATCGCGAAATACCAGTACGCTAAATTATCCTATGAACTGGGTTACCAGGACGAAGCACTCAACAGCCTGAGTGATTTCCTGGATGAATACCCGGAGTCATCTTATAATACAGAAGCAAAAGAATTATTGGTTAATGTCCTGGCCAATACCAACAATTATAAGGATGCCCAGGCTTTATTGGAAAGCCTGAAAAAGCCCTCTGAAAATTCGAAAAGAGCTTACCCGAGAATTTTATACGGACGTGCGGCGGAACTCATCAATGATGGAAGGCTGGCGGAAGCCGATGCATTGCTGGACAAAGCATTGAAAGACCCCAATAATGCTGCTGTTCTTCCCCTGATCAATTATTGGAAGGGCGAACTGGCTTACCGCGATAATAAACTGGATGATGCTATTAAATATTATAATGCCTATGTGAGCGGGGGTTCCCCCACCAGTGGTGAAGCAAACCCCATCAATGTCCGGTATAACCTGGGTTATTGTTATTTAAGGAAAGAGAATTATACCGTTGCCCTGAGTTTCTTTGAACCCCTGGCAAAAAGCCCGGCTTTGAATACAGATGCGTTTACGCAGGATGCTTATATCCGCACGGCGGATTGTTATTATATGATGAAGGATTTTTCAAAGGCAAAGTCGATGTACGACAATGTGGTTAAATTATCCTGGCCGGCAGAAGACTATGCAACTTTCCAGATCGCGATGCTGGCAGGCACCCGGAGTTCTTCGGAGAAGATCTCGTTGATGAATACGATGAGCAGGAAGTTTCCCGGCTCTTCTCTCGCCATTGACGCCAATATGGAAGTCGCGCATGCTTATATGAGCGATGAGAAATTCAGGGAGGCTATCCCTTATCTCAGCAATGTCATCAAAGGATCCGGTAACGAGAGTCAAAAGCCCAGGGCCTACCTGCAATTAGGCACAGCTTATTATAATCTTAATAATAATACAGAAGCACTCAAACAGTTCAAAACGCTGGTAGATCAGTATCCCAACTCACCGGATGCGGAAGATGCGCTGGATAATGTGAAGACGATCTATATCGAAACCGGCAAACCCGACGAATATGCGTCCTTCATGCGCCAGGTAGGCAGGCCATTAAGTGTGGATACGGAAGATTCCCTGACCTATGCTGCTGCAGAAACGCAATACGATAACGGTAATGCAACAGCTGCCCTCAATTCTTTTAATAGTTATCTCCAGCGCTTTCCTTCAGGGGCCTATACCCTGGATGCGCAATTCAACCGTGCGGAGATCTACAACAGCAGGAAAGACTGGAACAATGCTTTGCCGGCTTATGAAAATGTTGCTTCCAATGCTCCTAATAAATACGCGGAAAGGGCCATTCTTACCGCAGCCAGGATCAGTTTCTTTGAATTGAAGAATTATGCGAAGGCGGAAACGCTGTATGCTCAATTGAAACAGATCAGTGCCAACCAGGAAAATAAATTGGAAGCCATGCGTGGCCTTTTGCGCAGCCAGTACCAGTTACAGAAGTGGTCGGAAGCCATGGAGAATGCAAAAGAGCTCACCAGTGCCAAAGGCAGTAGTACGGATGATAAATCTTTGGCGAATATGGCTATCGCGAAATCTAATGAAGTAGCAGGGCAGTTTGACCTGGCGATCGCCAATTTCAAAAGTGTAGTGCAATTGAACAAGGCTGCGCTGGCAGCGGAAGCCAGGTACGAGATCGCGAATTGCTGGTTCCGGGTTGATAAATTAAGTGAAGCGGAAAAAGCGGCTTTTGAAACGATCAATAAATCGGGTTCTTATGATTATTGGGTGACCAAGTCTTATATCCTGCTGGGAGATATTTATTTCAGGCAAAAGGATTATTTCAATGCGAAGGCTACTTTCCAGAGCATTGTTGATAATACTATAAATATGGAGTTCAAATCCGAGGCACAGACAAAATTAAACCGCGTTATAGAGGAAGAAGGTAAATCGAGCAAAGTCAATAATTAAGAAATAAAAAAGAATGATGAGGCCACTAAATAAGATTTTTTTCCTCCTGGCAGGAATTATTTTCACTGGATCATTGTGTGCACAGGATACGACGAAGAAGAGAGCAATCGAGATCACGTCTACATTTAAGCCCGTACTCAAAGAAGCGGCGAAGATCAATTTCAACGCCAGCCCGGCAGCTGCTGACACAACCAAACCAACTCTTAAATACGATATTCCAAACCAGAACCTGGTACTGGCATATCAACCTGGTTCCTTAAAACCACTGGCCCTGAGTATTGATTCAGGCGGAAGGTTTGACAACCATAGTTATATTAAAGCCGGGTTTGGAAGTCTTAGAACACCATTTGTACAGGCTGGCATCAGTTTCGGGGATGGCAGAACAGCTGGCTTAAATATTTATGCAAAGCATGTGGCATCTGAAGGCAAACGCGAATTCCAGAAATTCACCAATACACAATTCAGGCTGGACGGATATTTTAAGTCTGCTGATAATATGGAGTGGGATGCTTCAGCAGGCATGAAGCAGGACAAGACATATAAATATGGGTTTGTTCCTTCCAGTTTATCTTTTCCTGCAGATTCCCTGAAACAAAATTTTCAAACCATCAGCGGCAGGCTGGGCG
>DATINK010000062.1:0-27118 GCA_035474355.1 Chitinophagaceae bacterium
TAATGGTTTTCACAGAATTTCATATCCCTGGTGGACATATAATTAATAGTTGCATGCAGGATAATTGATGTTTTTACCCCATCCAGGATTGTCAGCATGCTGTTGTCCCCCAGCAATATTTCATTGAAATACATTTTAAAGGAAGCCATGGGTTTTTGTTCCGGGTCATCCTGTTTTATTTTATAACCCATCGAAGCCTGCTTTTCCAGGTGATCCCAGAGCTTTTCAATTTGTTCATACAACAGAAAGGCATCGGCGTCCGATTCAAAGACATCTGCATCGCGGCAAAATTCGATCTGCCGGAGTAAAATGCTCATGCTTTCAATATTCCACACCTCCACGCTGGGCAGCTGGTTATACAATTCAAGGATCTTCTGGTCGATCGCAAATAATTCGTCTGTGTAATCAGTAAAGCGAAATTTTTTCTTGGCAAACCCCGGCGCCTGGAAATAAGATTTCATCCAGAAATACCATTTGAAAGCAGCCACCTCCCGAAAATGAAAGTGATGAAAAATGGGCAGGTCCTTGCACATATAAAAGAACTCTTTCTCCTTAAAATTATTATAATAGGCCAGGGTATGCTGAACGCCTTTCAGGTATTGTTCAAAACTGAACGATTTGCGATCAAAATAGGAGCCCTGGAAAATGATATTATCCGTAGGCACATTCATCAGTTGATCCAGTGAAAGCCGGTAATGACTGCATAACAGGTACAGTTCATCGAGGGAGATCGTTTTTTCTCCCCGCATGCGGCGATAGGCGCTGTCAGCGCTTATGTTGAGCACTTTCGCTATCTCATCTACAGCATTCAGGTTGTCGGCGATCTTTACTTTAATAGCATTGAATAACTGAAGTTGCAGGCTGCCATCGGTCATAGGCTTTGTTTTACTATTTCAGGTGGTTTTTTCTTTCCTGGATCTTTCCTAAAAGAATCCTGAAAAAAATATTTCTTTGTTTTTCACTGGTTGAACTGATCATCGTACTACGGCGTATCAGGGCCCGCAGGTCGTCATGGATTTCGTTGCAAAACTTTTCATCCCTGGTGGATATGTAATTTAACACATCGTAGTTCAGAAAAACCATTTTAAAATTGTCCATGACCGCCAGCACCGTATTATCTCCCAGGGTAACGCGGTTATAAAAGAACTGGTAATCGTTTTTCTTAAATTGGGAACTCTCACCACGCAAAAACTTGCAACCCGCCTCTGCCTGGTCTTTGAGATGATTGATGGTGTCTTCAACAGCTTCATACACTTTTTTAATATCGCCGGGGGATGAGAAATAGCCTGCTTCTTTATAGGATTCTATCTGGAAAATGAGGCTATCGACACATTCGGTATTCCAGATCTCGCTGGAGGGTATGCTATTATAAAGTTCCAGGATTTTCCTGCCCAATTCCCTGATCTCATCCGTCAGGCAATCCATTTTAAATTTCTGTTTTTCGAAGCCCGCCTGCCTGACAATGGATTTCATCCAGAAGAAATAATGAAATGCCAACAGGGGTTCAGCGATGAAATTGTGAAAAAAAGGCAGGTCCTTTGATAAATAGACAAGCTCTTTCTTTTTACATCCATTGACCACTTCCAGGTGACCGAGTATCTCTTTCAGGTAATTCGCAAAACTAAACGATGCCGTCACTACATGTTGCGTCTGGAAAAGCGTGAACCCGCTTTTTCCTTTCAGTAATTGATCAAGCGACAAATGAAAATGATCGCAAAGCGTGCGGGCTTCTTCAAGCACCAGCAGGGTTTCACCGCGGATGCGGCGATAAGCGCTGTCATTACTTACATGAAGGATCTCGGAAACAGCTTCTGCCAGTGTGCTGTCTTGTGGCAATAATTCCCTGATGCGTTGAAATAAAAAGTCCTGTGCGGTGGTGTTTGTCATGATGCAATCCTAACCAAAGGTTCCCAGGGATACAGGATGGCTTGACTAATCAAAGTAATGGATTTTCAGCAAATAGCCAATATGCATTCTTACCTTTGTCACGCATTGATTATTCGCATTTTATTCATGAGTAAGCAACAATTATCCGAACAAGAACAGGTCAGGCGCGAAAAGCTGGCAGAGCTGATTATGATGGGTATCGAACCCTATCCCGCCCCACTTTATCCCGTTAATGCATGGTCATCGGAGATCCGTGAAAATTATAAAGAGGAAAAGAAAGAACAGTTTGCTGATCTCTGCCTGGCAGGAAGGATCATGAGTGTAAGAGATATGGGAAAGGCCAATTTCGCTGTGATCCAGGATAGCCGGGGAAGAATACAGCTTTATATCCGGAGGGAAGACATCTGTCCGGGTGAGGATAAATCCCTGTATGATATCGTATGGAAGAAGCTGATCGACATTGGTGATATCATTGGCATAAAAGGATTTGCTTTTATCACCAAAACAGGTGAGATCTCCGTACACGTAAAAGAATTAACGCTGCTGAGTAAATCCCTGCGGCCCCTGCCCGTTGTAAAAGAAGTCGAAGGACAAACTTTTGATGCGGTGACCGACCCCGAATTCAAATACCGGCAGCGGTATGCTGATCTTATCATCAATCCTGATGTCAAAGAAACCTTTTTGAAAAGGACCAGACTCATTAACTCCATCCGTGAGTTCCTGAACGGGCATGGCGCACTGGAAGTAGATACGCCTGTTCTGCAAAGTATACCCGGTGGAGCCGCTGCCAGGCCTTTTATTACTCATCATAATGCATTGGACATTCCCTTATACCTGCGTATTGCCAATGAACTGTATTTAAAACGGCTCATCGTTGGCGGTTTTGACTGGGTATATGAATTCAGCCGCAATTTCCGGAATGAAGGCATGGACCGCACCCACAACCCGGAATTTACCATCCTGGAGTTTTATACTGCATACAAAGATTATTTCTGGATGATGGAAACCACAGAGCAACTATTGGAAAAAGCAGCCATGGATGTATGCGGCACCACGGAAGTGAGCGTTGGCGATAAAACCCTTTCTTTCAAATCCCCTTTCAAACGTATCAGCATTTATGATGCGATACAGGAGCATACAGGCACTGATGTAAGCCGCATGAATGAGGAACAGCTCCGTTCCGTTTGTAAACAACTGCATATTCATGTTGACA
Source organism: Chitinophagaceae bacterium (assembly GCA_035474355.1). GTDB lineage: Bacteria > Bacteroidota > Bacteroidia > Chitinophagales > Chitinophagaceae > DATINK01. The sequence goes on from DATINK010000062.1 coordinate 3,101, forward strand.
AGACCATGGGCAAGGGCAAATTGATTGACGCCATTTTTGCCGAGAAGTGCGAAAAGAATTATGTACAACCCACCTTCATTATTGATTATCCTGTTGAGATGAGTCCTCTCACCAAAAAGCACCGCGACAAACAGGGGCTGGTAGAACGTTTTGAACTCATGATCAACGGAAAAGAGATAGCCAATGCATACAGCGAATTGAATGATCCCATCGATCAGCGGGAGCGCTTTGAAGAACAATCCAAACTAATAGAGCGGGGTGATGATGAGGCCATGTTCATTGATTATGATTTTCTCCGGTCATTGGAATATGGTATGCCACCTACTTCGGGTATTGGCATTGGTATTGACAGGCTTTGCATGTTACTTACCAACCAGGTTTCTATACAGGATGTATTATTGTTTCCGCAGATGCGCCCGGAGAAAACGGACTAAACAAAAAGATCATTATATAGCTTTGCCCCCGGAACAACTGAATAAGGTTCCAGGTCCATAATTCCTTCATTAGCGAGAACCTGTTCGTCAATAAATAAATTCCCGGTACATTTTTCAGAGGATTGGCGTAATATATAATAAGCCGCATCGGCAAGGATGGCGGGCTTCCGGCTCATATTAGCAAGTATCTCCCCTCCCAGCAGGTTCCTTACCGCCGCTGTATCTATCGTGGTTCTTGGCCAAAGCGAGTTAGCCGCAATTTTATCTTTTTGAAATTCACGGGCCCAGCCGATCGTCATCATGCTCATCGAATATTTTGTGAGCGTATAAGCAACATGGTTTTCAAACCATTTCGGGTCCATATTGATCGGGGGCGATAAAGTAAGAATATGCGGATTGGAAGATCTTTTCAAATAAGGAATGCAGGTGCGGGTGACTAAAAAAGTCCCCCTCACATTGATCGCATGCATCAGGTCGAACCGCTTTGGTTCGGTTTTTTCAGTACTGCTAAGTGAAATGGCGGATGCATTATTAATAAGTATATCGATCCCGCCGAATTTTTCGACCGCGCTATTGACTGCCTGCTGAACCTGGTCTTCAAAACGGATATCACATTGAACCGCCAATCCCTGGCCGCCCGCGTCTTCCATTTCTTTGGCTGCGGAAAAAATGGTGCCCCCGAGTTTCGGATTTTCTTCCACACTTTTTGCAGCAACAACGATGTTAGCGCCTTCGCCAGCCAGTTTCAGGGCGATGGCTTTCCCGATGCCGCGCGTGGCTCCGGTAATGAAAGCAGTTTTTCCGGCAAATGACATAGCAATCGTTTTAATAGATATTAATGTTCGGGCAGGACGGGTTTTGTTTCCACGATCGTATCGATCTGTTGCATGATCTCATCGGTTAATTTACCAACGACATCCAATGAAGCCAGGTTTTCTGTTAATTGTTCTTTACTGGTGGCGCCCAGGATGGCAGTACTCACATGTGGGTTCCTAATGCACCAGGCAATGCTGAGTTGGGGCAGGGTAATACCCAGTTGCTTTGCCAATACCCCCAGCTTTTCAACTTTACCCAATAGATCCTCTTTGATCCATTTCTCTTTTAACCAATCAAACCCTGTAATGGCAAAACGGCTGCCTTCGGGTATTCCTTTATTGTATTTCCCGCTGAGTAACCCGGAAGCCAGCGGACTCCATATAGTAGTACCCATGCCTACGGTTTTGAATACCATCAGGAATTCGTTTTCCATTTTATTCCTTTCAAACAAATTGTATTGAGGTTGTTCAACGGCCGGGCCGATCAGGCGAAAATGATGTGCCACGCGATGGGCTTCCATGATCTCTACCCCACTCCATTCACTGGTTCCCCAATAAAGAATTTTCCCCCGCTGAATGAGATGATTCATCGTCCAAACCACTTCTTCGATGGGCATGGTCTTGTCAGGCCTGTGACAAAAAAATATGTCGAGATAATCCTGTTGCAATCTTTCCAACGCTTCATGACAGGCTTCCACCAGGTGTTTCCGGCTCAGGCCTGTCTGGTTGGGTTTATTCGCTTTCCCGCGCCAGCCCCAGAAGGCTTTGGATGAAATGGTATAGGATGTCCGGTCCCAGTTCTTTTTTTTCAGCACCCTTCCCATCATCTTTTCACTTTCTCCCAATGCATACACTTCGGCGTTGTCAAAGAAGTTGACGCCATGATCATAGGCGATTCCCATCAATTCATCCGCTGCTTTGTCGTCGATCTGTTTGTGAAAACTAACCCAGGATCCAAAAGACAATACACTCAGCTGCAGCCCTGTTTTTCCCATGTAGCGATAATCCATGCAATAAGGTTTAGTGTTGAGGGTTTGAAGTTAATTAAAGTAGCAACACCCCTCCAAAGAAAGTAAGATCACTGATGACGGAAACCGTTCTCAGAAATCTGGACCGTACCGCCACCATCATTAAAAATCACACTGGTGAGATCCTGGGTGGCACGCAGACCCTTGCGGCCATAATAAATATCAGTTTTCGTCCTGTATTCTACATAATTGGCCGTATAAAATAATTTTGTATTCTGGTCCCACCAGAGATCCGGGCTTTTTAAGGTATCGCCTTTTGCAGTCACCACTATTACGCTATCGCGCAAAAAGACCTTGTTGAGGTTTTCAAAGTATTTCCCGTATTTGCAATCCAATTTTGTTTCCACCATCGCACTGTCATCATAAAAATCAACGTGCAGGGAATGAGGAAATTCAAAATAAGTCGTATCGGCATTCACCCTGATCATCAAGGGCGCAATGAGTTTGGCTTTCATTTTTCCATCCTGACTCAACAGGCTTTCTATTTCTTTGGCTTCTTCCTTTAATATCTTGTTATCCGTAAGTTCATGGATCCTGCGTTCATCATTTTCACAGCCGGAAACAAAACAGCAGCTTATGATATAAGCTGCTGCAATTATTTTATTACACCCTGTGAGTATTGTATTATTCATACTTACGCTTGATGAACCAGAAGTCGCTGAGAGAAAATCCGAGAGAGATCCTGAATATGCTTTCCCGCAGTAAATTATTATTATTTCCTCTCCTGGAATATTCGAATGCCAGGTTAATGATCGATGCCTGGTTAGGAGCCTGGCGGCTTGTAGGGATCGGTAACCCCAAGCCAAAACTGAGCCCGTATTGCATCAGCTTCTTTCCGACTTTTATATAATCCGGGCCAACCATGAATCCTGCACGATAAGCCACATTGCTGAAATAGTTTTTCCTGGAGACCGGGCGTAACTGTCCACCCCCGCGTATTTCCCAGTTGTCCTTTACAGAATCGGGTTGTCCGTAAAATCGGTACTGGCTCCAGGTTTGATGCATGAAATCCAGGCCCAACAGCCAACCCGGCGTTTTCGGGCCTTGCATTTTTTCAATGATAAATCCAACTGTAAATGACATCGGGTAAACCAGCTTGCCTTTTACATCGCGTTTGTCTGAAACACTGTCCAGCCGGAGGGTTCCGAAATTAGGATCTTCAACAAATGTTTCTCTCAATTCATCTTTATTGGCCCTTAAGTTTTGTTTTAGATTTCCATAAGCCCCGACCACCAGCATGATATCTTTTTTCAGCGGTGTTTTATATTGTATGCCTGCACTGAAGTAAGGGTTTCCAAAAGTGGATTGAGTTTGATAATTCGCCATGTAATAATCAACTGTATCGTTGATCAACGCACGCTTGGTGCTATAATTTTTTTTCCCAAACAAAAAACCGCCATTGATACCAAAACTTAATTTCTCTTCTCCCAGCGGATTCATTTTTCGAAAAATATTAAAGCCGGTACCCATGGAAGCAAGATAAGTACCGCCATCTCCCTGGAAACGGGTAATGGCAGTATCAATGGGCAAACCCGTCCCTGGGTCAAATAATTTTTCACTCCGGAAAATATTGTAACTGATCCTGGAAATCGGCCGAAGGCCAAAGCTAAAGCCCCACCCATTTTTTAAAGGCACACCTACTTGCATATAAGAAAAAAGCGCATTACTCGCCACAAACCGCTTGACTGGAAACGGTTCCTGTAAAGTGCGTGTATCTAAGTTGACACCAATATCCAGTATCGCCCTTCCGGAAGATGTTTTCTTTGACTTGGCTTCAATCAGCGATTGAAAAGAAGAATAGGAGGCAGGATTATTGAAATTGATGGACAGAAAATCGACATAGCCGGCTGAAAGGCTACCCATTCCCCTGCCGATGATCGATGTGGAAGGTGTCAGGTCGCCGATGCCGAATCTCGAATAGGGAGAATTATCCTGTGCATTGGCTCCAATAACAAGTATTGAAAACAGTATGGAAAGGATTCCCTTCGGGCCACATAAAACATTGATACTCTTAGGGGTTATTAACTTCACTGATAGCATACAGACCTTTAAAGATTAAGTCAGGGTCCGCAAATATCTTACTTTTAAAGTGGTAACCCAAATACCCTATATCACCCCCGGTTAAGAGGACGTTAAAGTTCCTGTACTTTTCTTTGTAAGCATCTACAAATCCATCGATCTCTTTTGCCATACCGAGCACCACACCGGATAGGATATTCGTCCGGGTATCATAACCGATCAGGGGAAGGTTGCTGTCAGCCTTCACCAACGGCAGTTTGGCAGTAAACTGGTTCAATGACTTCAACCGCATTTCAAGACCCGGGGATATACCACCCCCGATAAATTCATGAAACTTATTAATGAAGTTATAAGTGATGCAAGTGCCCAACCCGATCACCAGGTTATTTTTCTTTGGATAAAAATGAACCGCTGCCGCCGCCAGCGCCAGCCGGTCCGCACCGATCGTTTCCGGTTTTCCAACAGGTGTAGTGAAAGGGATCTTTGTGAGGTGGCTCAGCTTATGAAATTTTGTTTGTGATCCCAGTAACGTTTCCATGGCCGGGTCATGATCGATGACAGAAGATAAAATAGATTTGGCCGGGTGATGTTGATCGATGAGTGGTTGAATGGTAGAGGAGGAATCATCTGGCAGGACGATCATTTCACTGATCGCCGCATCGCGGAATATCGCCAGCTTTTTTCTTGTATTCCCGAAATCAAAACAAAATGTGATGGACATGCATTGATTATTAAATGATCCTGCTACCGGATATCAAATCCCCCGAGGTCTTTAAAATGACCGTTACCTTTTATTTTATCTTTCAATTGCTCCATGCCGGCTACCATGGGTATCACTTTGGCAAGGTGCCGTTTAATATATTCCAGTCTTTGCCGCTCTTCCATCAACCCAAGCATTTCATATTCTTCATCCAGCGATAACCCGATATGGTGGGCGACATCATAGGAACTCAGGTCCGTATCTTCTTTTGTAAAGTCTTTTTTTATTTTCAACAACGCATGCAGATCGCGAATACTATTCATCACTTTTCGCATCATGTCAGGGTTGGTTGTTTCAAAATTATCCGGGTAATTGACGATCGCCCCGCTGTATAATTTATCCGGGATTTCTTTGATCAGTTCCAGTACCCTGAATATCCTTATCCCCCTGGTCTTGATATCCATTTCACCGTTCTCACTGATAGCAGATATCTCGGTGATCCCTGCAAGGGTCCCAAAATCCTGCATTTTGTTTTCGATGACAGCCGGGATACCGAAGGGCTTCTTCCCCTCATGGCAATCCCTGATCAATTGTTTATACCTCGGCTCGAAAATATGAAGGTTCAGGTTTTCACCCGGGTACAATACTATCCCCAACGGAAAAATGGGAATGAAATTCGTCATAGATACCTCATTCAGCCTTGCAAGTTACATCTCTCAATCGGCAATAGACAATCAGCAATCGGCAACTTGTTTTCTTAAATCGTACTTCGTACTTCGTATTTCGTACTTCTTGCATCTAACTCGTCCTTTACTGTTTGTGGTAAGATCTCAGTGATGCAATGACATGATAACGGCTTATTCCGGCAATCAGTACAGTTTTTCTTTGCAACAAAAGCAATAGCCTTTTTTCCAACCGGCCCCCACCTGCCGGGATGCACAGGTCGCATCGGGGGATAGATCCCGATCGCATCTTTTCCCATCGCGGATGCAATATGAAGCGGACCCGTACTATTGGCTACGATGCCATCACATGCATGAATAAATGAAATGAACTGATCAAGTGGCATCAGGCCGGTTATATCGACAACCCTGGAACCCAGTTCATCAATCAATGGTTGCATGGCCTGTTTTTCATTTTCGGTTCCCGAAATGAATATTTTATAGCGGCCAGGATCGAGCATATCAGCAAGTGTCGCAAAATTTTTAATTCCCCATTCTCTCGCATGGCCCTGCGATTTGGGATGAAGGATCAGGTTATATTTTTCTTTGTCGATGATATCGCGGAATGCGGGTTGCAATGGTTGAAAATTTTCGAAACCATACAAGGTTACTATTTCTGCAAGGGAAAGATCAACAGGGATGCCCAGGGGTGCTGCTAATTTGATATTGAGCTGCGCTTCATGTAATTCCGAATGCCGGCGACTTAACCGTACGAGTCGATTGCAGGTAAACCAATGATAGATCCTGTTTCGGGTACCGATCCTGGAAGGAATATGCAATCGCTTTGCCATGTATGCGATGCTTTTAACCGGGAATACATGAATAACAACGGTTCCTTCCTCCCGGAACCTGGCATCTTCTTTATCAAATTCATCCACCGAAATGAATTCATCGATATGCCTGCAAGCCTGTATGACCGGTCTTGTATATTCTTTCCCGAGAAACAGGATGGAGGCGCCGGGAAATCTTTTTTTCAGCAGGCCTGCCAACGGCAGCGTCAGCATGACATCCCCGATACTGTCGGTCCAGCTTAGGATGATCTTATCAACCTTCATTTTTTTGCAGATGTGCTTCTTCTTTTAGCCGGTTATACTGCCGGATCTTACTGTATTTGGAAAAAGCGGCCCAGGAAGAGTATTTACAAACCATATAGCCATAATATCCGTCGAGAAAGCCGGCTTTCAATATGTAGTCATTAAAAAAATTCCATTTGGGCCCGAACCATAATTTAAATAAGCTGCAGTTCTTTCCTTTCATCACGGCTTCTTTTGCCATGATCTCAGAAAAAAGCTGGATTTTCCGGATATGGTCTGAAAACGTATAATAACTATAATGGTATAAATCTCCCTGCAGGTCGGCAGGCTTTGATCCTTTTTCGGCGCTTTCCCATTTTTCATGGATCAGCAATCCCTCCCATTTTCCTTTTGCACGGTTGAACAGGCGCGTCACGCGATCGGGATACCATCCGCAATGACGGATCCATTTTCCGCAATAATTGGTGAGCCTGTTCAGCCGGTAAGCAACGGCGCCCGGATTTTCTTTTACCCTTAGTATCTCTTTTTCGAGTTCCGGTGATAGGGCTTCATCCGCATCTAATGAAAGTACCCACTCATTTCCCGCTAAAGCAGCCGCAGCATTTTTTTGATCAACATATCCTGTAAAAGCACGCGTATGAACAACGGCACCCAGCTGACGGGCCAGCGAAACTGTTTGATCCGTGGATTGACTGTCCAGCACAATGATCTCGTCAGCCACATTTTTTACTGACTGCAGGCAGCGAAGAATGTTTTTTTCTTCATTAAAAGTTATGACAACAACACTGAGCTTGATCATTACTTATGCTTAGGGAGAGAAGTAGCTTTTCAAAAATAATGGAAAATGGCCGTTAGTTCTCCCGCCATTTCCAGCACCATAATACCATAAATGTGTAGAGGAATACTCCATATTGTATCTCTAAGCCAACATCAAATACCAGGCTGATCAGCATGGATGCATTCAGTAAGTACCAGGGTAGCCCTATCCGTGCTTTGATTGTAAATGGAATGATCATGATCGTGATAAATGCAAGAAAACCCAACCAGCCGCATCCATCTCCATATAATATCCATTGACTGCTTGGCTCAATACGATCCTGTGCAAGCATCTGCGGATAATTTTTTTCATACCAGTCGCTTACTTGTTTTGAAATATCACCAAAGCCGACACCGGTTACCGGGTGCTGATTGAATACGGCCCAGCCCGCCTTTATGGAAATGACACGAACAGCATCATTTGCTCCTGGCAGGTAACTAGCATTCTTAAAATAAGGCATCTCGTAAAGAAAATATCTTACCCGGTTGTGAAATGTGGGAAAAACTTTATACGCGAGGATGGGCAATGCAACAATAATAAGCAGTGCCCATGCTGTCCTCCTTCCCCGGAAGGCCAGCCAAATGGCCGAGATCAATACCATACTATAAAATGAGAGTAATCCTGTTCGTACGGCGAGTACATGAAGAAAGATGATCAGCAATACCGCATTCACCAGTAGAATGATGGAAAACAGGGGAAATGTTTTTCTTTTTTGAATGCCCAGCCAGGAACAAAGCAATATACTGACGCTGATCATCCAGCCGAAGCGGACCCGATCGATATCGTGAGGTGATAACAGCGTTTTTGCTTTCAGGTATTCTTCGTGAACGGCAGCCATATTACCGAGGTACTGCGCCAAACTCCAGATGCTGCCCGCTGTTACCAGCCCGATAAAAAGTAAAGCCAGTATTTCCCATTGCCTTTTGGTAAAAAACCAGTTTCCTGCAAACGCGAGAGGCATGAACAATAAGGGCAGTTTTAAATAAATCACTGAAACCCAGTTTGACTTGTCTTCACTCCATAAGCCGGAAATAAAGGGAAGCAGGAACAACAAGCTCATACTCCATAATAATGGAGACCGAAGGAATTGCCCTATCTGTTTATTAAACTCCTTATGCACTAAAGCCACGGCTATAAAAAATCCCATCAACAGGGCCAGGGCTGTTCTGGAACAGAAAAGCGTGATCAGCATCCCGGCGGCTGAATAAAAAAGCAGGGATGCCTGCCCGAATAATGATTTCTTATCGATTTGAAAAGTTTTCAACGATGGCCTGCAAAAGAGTTGTATCCTGCAGAATAATCAATAATTTAATAATTAATCATCAGAAACTACTTTTGTAGATATACTATTTACTTTTCGCTATGTGGAAGGAGTTACTCGAACAGATACGGGGCGGTGATGTAAAAGCGCTGGCGCGCAGCATTTCCCTTGTGGAAAATGATTACCCGGGCCATGAAGCTTTGTTGGCGATGCTTCCACCTTCTTCCACAAGGGTCATCGGGATCACAGGTCCGCCGGGAGCCGGTAAAAGCACCCTTGCTGACGCCCTGGTTGGCTGGCTCGTTCAGGCTGGTAAAAAAGTTGCGGTACTCTGTGTAGACCCTTCCTCTCCTTTTAACTTAGGCGCCTTATTAGGTGATCGCATCCGGATGAGTGAATGGTATACGAATCCTCATGTATTCATCCGTTCATTGGCTACAAAAGGATCCATGGGCGGTTTGCATCCGAGGATCATTGAAATAACAGATCTGCTGAAAGCATTTCCTTTCGATCATATTATCATTGAAACGGTTGGGGTGGGACAATCGGAGATTGAGATCGCAGGTTTAGCGGATGTGACAGTCGTTGTACTGGTTCCCGAAGCCGGTGATGAGATCCAAACGATGAAAGCGGGATTAATGGAGATCGCTGATATTTTTGTTGTGAATAAAAGCGACCGGCCGGGAGCGGATGGGTTTGTAAAAAATCTACAGCAAATGCTGGCTCCCACATTTGGCACGCATTATAATGAAGTCCCCGTGCTCAAAACAACCGCATCAACAAAAGAAGGGGTGACTGAGCTTGTCGAAGTCCTCCTTCACCAGTTACAAAAAGCTCATGTATCGGACCGGACATTCTGGTTGCTGGCAGAAAGGGCGTTTTACCTGATCGTTCAGAAAAGAATGGCCGGGATCGATAAAGCTGCATTGAAAAAAGAGATCGAGTCGGCTTATAAGAAAGGACATTTTAATCTCTATCAATTCATCGCTGATAAATAAATGATAATGGAATCGATACCCAACGAAGGATTTCCCCGTACTCATTATTGCGAACCGGTCGGCGTCATCGTGGAACCCGGCAAATTATATTCCTGGTGCAGTTGCGGCCTGACGGAAAAAAGCCCGTTTTGCGACAGTAATCACAAAAGAATTGAAGGCACTCCGTTCAAAAGTGTAAAAGTGTTGTTTGATAAAGCCGAAGAGATCTGGTTTTGCCAGTGTAAACACACGAAAACACCCCCTTTCTGTGATGGTTCGCATAAGAAAGTGGATCCATCTACTGTTCTTCTTCCCAATCACAACCTATAGGCGCCCCCGGAGGAATTTCGCGATGCAGCGTGGGCTTCGCTTTTTCCGGTTCCTTCATTCTTTCCAGCGCCAGCAATACATGTCCTTTATACAGATCATCCGAAGCGGTCTTGCTTTGCGATTCTAAAAACTTTTTCAGATCGTCAAGGGTTTTTCGAAGGATCGATTTTACCAGGAATGAATTATTATCATTCATGCTCGCTGCGAGAAGATAGGTCAATACGACCTGCTGCGTTTGTATTTGGATCAGCCTTTGCATGCCTGTTAAAGCCGTTGCCTTCCAGGTTTTAGCCATGATCATATTGATCATCTCAGCAACGCCCAGGCCATTGTTCTGTGCTTCATGTTGCGACATCCGGTTCAACCTTTCAGTATTGAACAGGAAAGATAAAGGAAGGTCGGCTGCTGTTTCAGCGGGAGATAACGCATCGAAAGCCAAGCCTGTTCTTTTCCGGAACAACTCTCTTGTAAAATCATATCCTGCCGGCCGGGGTGGTATCAACGAACTGATCCTCTCTGGTAATGCCAGGAATTTCGGATCCATACAATCCATCACTGTATTGAGTGCTTTTACTTCATCTTCTTTGGATAATTGTTTGGTGATCACCTGGCCATCTCCTTTGATGGCATACGTGTAATACATCCCGCCTACCATTTTAGTGACAGCCTCCAGCTGGTAGCGGTGATAAAAATATACAGGTACCAATGCGTCTTCAAGCATGGCCATGGGTGTTCCCGGTCGGATTGTGTTTTCCCCAAAATCAGATAAAGCCCTGGTCCGGACTTTCATCACATCTTTTAATTCTGCAACAGGATCGGAGCCATTATCCCAAAGATGTGCCTGGGGGTGCAGGCCACCAGCAGCCCTTGCATCCCGGTCAGAAATAAATTGTAACCCCCTAGCGCTGGCATCTGTAAGAATTTTATTAAGGGCGGATGCTTCGTTGACTGATGAAGGAAAATCCTGGTATCCGAATGCGATAGCCACTTTATCCCAATCACCGATCTTATTATCATAAGCATTACTTAGATCGATCTCTCCGCTTGTGTTTAGTCTCACCATGGGGTGAGGATAATCCATCACGCTGGCCCGGTTACTTACACTGGCTGCATAATTATGCATTAATCCAAGTGTATGACCCACTTCATGTGCAGCCAACTGGCTCAAACGTTGCAATGCCATCTTCAGCATTTTATCATCGGCGGGCTTTCCATTTTTAAAGGGAGATAAAAGACCCGTGGCAATCAGGTAATCCTGGCGCACCCGGAGTGAACCCAGTGTCACTTGTCCTTTGATGATCTCGCCGGTACGGGGATCAACGACAGAAGCTCCGTAACTCCATCCCCGCGTTGAACGATGCACCCAATTGATGATATTATAGCGGATATCCATCGGATCGGCATCCTCCGGAAGCAGTTTTACCTGGAAGGCATTCTTATATCCCGCGGCTTCAAAAGCCTGGTTCCACCAACTGGCCCCTTCCAACAAGGCACTGCGGATAGGTTCCGGCGTACCATTATCCAGGTAATAGATAATGGGTGTTACCGCTTCACTGATAGCGGCGGAAGGATCTTTTTTCCTGAGGCGGTGACGACAAATAAAAAATTTCTCGATGGGTTCAGAAACGGGTGTTGCAAAATCAAAAAAAGAAATAGGACCATAACTGCTGCGCGGATCAAAAACCCTGGGCTGGTAATCATTATCCGGCAATTGCACAAAAGAATGATGAACACGTAATGTGATCGCTTCTGAAGAAGGAGCCACCGCATTAATATAATTACCCGTATTGCCATCATTCTTGACAAATGTTGTTGTGATCTCGAATTCCGAATTCAGTGGAAAGTTCTTTGTATGCGGCAGGTAGATCGCCGACCTGGATTTATCCAGGGAATAATTTCCCTGTTGATTACTCCTTATCCTGTTGGCTACCTGCATGGCATCCCGCAGCAGGAAGTCAGTTGCGTCAACGAGTACATGATCACCGGTTTCTGCTTCAGCCGTAAAGCCCCATAATGTGGATTGAGCAAAGGATTGTTCTACGGTTCTTTTTTCTGCAGGGTCATTGCTGACAGCCCTGTATGCATAATTGGGTTGTATCAATAATATCTTTCTGCCTGTCCTGGAAAACTTCACGATCCTTTCCCCGCCGGTTAACCCCCTGTCGAGGCCAATATCATTTGAACCCAGGCCCGCGGGTAATGATAAGTTATATAAAAATGCCGTATCAAATTTGTCAACCTCCACCCAGATCTTACCGGCTGAGGCATCCCAATAAAAATTAAAAAAGCCGTCATACTTTTTAAAGTCACGGGTTTTTTCTTCGATGGCTGGGAGTTTTTGGCCTACTGATATAAGTGGAAATAATAAAAGAAAAGAAATTAGTCTGAGCATAAAAATAATTTACCCAGGCAAGTTAAGCATTGTAAAATAGCCGGGAAGACGGGAAGGAACAGCCGGTTAGAAACGATTATTTCGAAAGTAGATTCTCTATCATCTATGTTCCTTTATTGTTCTTCCACCAACGATAAGAAATGTAACCCACTATCGCAAAAGGTGCAAAAGCCAGGTAGAGGATCCCCGTATTCATTCCCCGGGCAGGCTTCTCTCCCAGTTGTTGGGTTGTTTTTGTACAGATAGAGCATTGGGCCTGGCCGGAAGCAGGGAAAATAAAAAAAGAGCCCACTGCAAACAAGATAACCGGCAACCACTTTTTCATGTAATGAATATTAGCACAAAATTACAATTGTATCGCCGCAAAAAATTAAAAATCCGTATACCCCACTATGGTTGAGGGCGTCTTTATATGTATCTTGACCGTATAAACCGAAGTGCATGAAATCCTTTTTGTTCCCCCTGGTCCTGGCCGGTTTTATTGCATCCTCGGTCAGCGCCCAGACCAGTGCCGCCGATTGGTATGAAAAGGGGAATTCTCTCAAAAATGACGAAGATTATAAGGGCGCGATGAATGCCTTTAAAAAGGCTGTCTCCCTGGATGCTAAACACAAATTGGCGCTCCACCAGTTGGCCTGGTGCTATAATGAATTGTCCATGTATAATGAGGCGATCGATGTCCTTAAAAAAGAGGCAAAACTCAATCCTTCCTTCCCTGAGAAAAACAATTTTGAACTGGGGTTTGCTTATAAAGGGTTGGAGAATTATGAGGAAGCGCTGAAATATCTTAATAAAGCAATATCTATCGATGGGAACTATGCGCTTGCCTTTAAAGAAAGAGGGAAATGCTATTTTGAACTACAAAATTATGAATCCGCCCTGAATGACTTCAACCGGTATGAGACCCTGGAAGACGATATCGATGAAGCGGATTTTTATTATGACAAGGGTTGGATTGAAAATGACCTGGGGCAATATAACGATGCTGTTGAATCTCTCAAGAAATGTCTCGAACTGGATGATTCCTATACAGACGGATATTCAGAACTGGGGTTTGCTTATTATAAACTCAATCTCAATAATGAAGCGGTCAGGAATTACCGGGTCGCCATCGAACAGGATCCCGCAGATTACCATCCTGTTATCTGGATGGGAGATGTTTATTTTGACAATATCAGGGATTATGATTCTGCGATCGTGTATTATGAAAAGGGATTGAACCTGTATAAAAAGGACAAAGTGGCATTTTATAAGCTGGGCTGGTGTTATAATGATAAGGAAAGATATTCGGCTGCCGTTACTCCCCTGAAAGAAGCTGTGAAACTGGATCCCAATTATGATGAAGCCCTGACGGAATTAGGTTTTGCTTATTACAAGATGGAACAATATGATATGGCGCTTACGCAATACAATTCCGTGATCTCCCGGAATGATAAAGATGAACTATGCCGTTATTCTGCGGGCTTATGTTATTATGCCAAGAACGACCAGGCTTCGTTGAAAAGAATGATCAGTGAATTATCAGCACTGAACTCTACCAAGTATGTAGAGGAATTGACTAAATACATAAAATGATTAAAAATTAAAGATTTAAGATTAAAGATTCAGGCCTCAACAATCCAATATCTATAATCTATAATTTTTAATCTTTAATCAATCAGGCTGTTTCCACATTCAGCCTCTTCTGCACTTTCTTCCTATCATCTTCGTTCAATATCACTTTACGCATGCGGATATTCTTGGGCGTGACTTCAATGCATTCGTCCTGCTGGATATATTCCATACATTCTTCGAGTGTCATTAAGGTCTTGGGTGCGATGCGGGATGCATCATCACTTCCGCTGGCCCTGTGGTTGGTGAGTTTTTTGGGTTCCGTTGCATTGACAACCAGGTCTCCTGGTTTGATATGTTCGGCAATGATCTGCCCGGCATATACTTCTTCTCCCGGATCGACAAAAAATCTTCCGCGATCCTGTAATTTATCGATAGAATAGGCTGTTGTTTTTTCTGTTGTCTTTGAAAGTAACACACCGTTGTTTCTTCCGGGGATGGCTCCTTTCCAGGGTTTGTAATCAACAAAGCGATGGGCCATCACAGCTTCCCCTGCTGTGTTTGTCAGCATATTGCTCCGCAATCCGATCAGTCCTCTTGAAGGGATCTCGAATTCAAGGTGCTGGAGTTCTCCCTTGGTTTCCATCACGTGCATTTCACCTTTGCGTTGTGTCACCAGGTCAATGACCTTTCCGCTATATTCCTGGGGCACATCTACGACCAGGTTTTCATATGGTTCACATTTTTTACCGTGGATCTCTTTTACAATAACGGTGGGTTGACCTACAGTCAGTTCGTATCCTTCACGCCGCATGGTTTCTATCAATATTCCCAGGTGTAAAATGCCGCGACCGAAAACCTGGAAGCTATCTGCGCCATCAGTATCCTCTACTTTCAGCGCCAGGTTCTTTTCTGTTTCTTTCATCAGGCGATCGCGAAGATGCCGGGAGGTAACAAATTTTCCATCCTTTCCGAAAAAAGGAGAATTATTAATACTGAACAGCATGCTCATCGTAGGCTCATCCACACTGATCACGGGTAATGCTTCGGGGTTGTCTACATCGGCAACGGTATCACCGATATTGAAATCCTCCAGCCCTACAATGGCACAAAGATCTCCTGCTTTCACTTCCGTAACTTTTTTCTTGCCCATGCCTTCAAAGACATAGAGCTCTTTCACTTTGGATTTTTTTATTTCGTCCCCAGGTTGAACCAACGCAACGGTCTGATTTTCGAATATGGTACCACGACCGACTTTACCAATGGCTATCCGCCCGAGAAAAGATGAATAATCCAGGGATGTGATCTGCATTTGTAAGGGGCCATCAGCTATGGTTGGC
The DNA here is from genome assembly GCA_035474355.1 of Chitinophagaceae bacterium. GTDB lineage: Bacteria > Bacteroidota > Bacteroidia > Chitinophagales > Chitinophagaceae > DATINK01. The sequence goes on from DATINK010000062.1 coordinate 18,521, forward strand.
GGCGGTACATATTTAACAATGCCATCCAGGAGCGGAATGATATCCTCGCGGGGTTCATTAGTGTCGTTGAACCAACCATGTTTTCCCGAACCATAAAAAGTGGGAAAATTCAGTTGTTCTTCCGTAGCATCCAGGTTGAAGAATAATTCAAACACCGCGTCATGCACTTCATCGGGACGGCAATTCGGTTTATCTACTTTATTAATAACAACAATGGGCTTGAGGTTGAGGTGAAGCGCTTTTTGCAAAACAAATCTCGTTTGCGGCATGGGTCCTTCAAACGCATCGACCAATAACAATACGCCATCCGCCATTTTCAATACCCTTTCCACTTCACCACCAAAATCCGCGTGGCCGGGTGTGTCGATCACATTAATCTTTACGTCTTTGTAAACAACAGCTGCATTCTTGCTGAAAATAGTGATGCCCCTTTCCCTTTCCAGGTCGTTGCTATCCATGATCAGGTCACCCGTGTCCTGGTTATCCCTGAATACACTGGTAGCGTGTAATATTCTATCCACCAGGGTGGTTTTTCCGTGGTCTACGTGAGCGATAATGGCTATATTCCTGATTTTCATTGAGTTTGGCTCTTTCGAGGCTGCTTTTTTAGCGTGTGCAAAGGTACGATTTTTTAACGGGCTAACCAAGTCAGTAAGGCCTCACGCCAAGTCGCAAAGTATTCGCAAAGAATACAAAGGCTTCTTGCGCCTTTGCGAATACTTTGCGGCTCTGCGTGAAATGTTTAGGGTATTTGTAGTTTTACGACATGAGATTTCTCAAAGGCCTTGGCATTTTTTTATTCATCCTGATCGTGGTTTATTTTTTAGGCCCGCAGCCTTCAGCACCTGCCTATTCCACCGAATTACCGGTCCTGCCTTCAGATCCCGATTCACTTGAAAAATATATCCGGGCGCATGAAGCACTGCATAAACTCAAACCGGATAATGAAGAAAGAATCATCTGGATGAATGATTCTTCTAAAACGAAAACCGAGTACGCCGTTGTTTATATACATGGCTTTTCTGCCAGCCAGGAAGAAGGCGATCCCATTCATTATGATTTCGCACATCATTTTGGTTGTAATCTTTTCCTGGATCGTCTCGAGGATCATGGGGTAGATACGACAGAACCATTAGCCTTTGTAACAGCGGACCGGTTATGGAATTCCGCGAAAGAATCTTATGCGATCGGGAAACAATTGGGAAATAAAGTCATCCTGATGGCCACATCCACCGGGGCATCTCTTGCTTTGAAACTGGCAGCAGAATATCCCGAGATCTCATCACTGATACTTTTATCTCCCAATATACAGATCAATGATCCCAATGCCTGGTTGCTCAATAATCACTGGGGACTGCAGATCGCCAGGCTTGTTAAAGGAAGATATAACCATGCAAAGGATACCACTGCGCTCTATGCCAGGTACTGGAATGCGAAATACAGGATCGAATCAGCCGTGGAGCTGGAAGAACTATTGGAGACAACGATGAAAGAATCAACATTTAAAAAAATAAAACAACCCACGCTCGTTTTATATTATTATAAAGATGAAAAACACCAGGACCGCGTTGTAAAGGTCACTGCCATCAAGCGGATGTTTTCCCAGCTTGCCACGCCGGACAATTTAAAAAGAATGGCCGCAGTTCCGGAAGCAGGGGATCATGTGATCGGCAGTTATGTAAAGTCAAAAGATCTTGAAACGGTTCGAAATGAAACCTGGCGCTTTGCAACAGAAGTCCTCAAGCTAAAAGATCTGACGCAGTGATGGTATCGCAAAATGCGATACCTTACTTTACAAATTCAATTGCTTGTTATGCCTCATTCAATTATCGCCGGCATCGGCATGTACCTCCCCGAAAATGTGGTGACGAATAGTGACCTGTTGAAATACATGGATACCAGTGATGAATGGATCCAGGAAAGAACCGGTATCAAAGAGCGGCGTTATGCCCATCGAACAGAAGAAACAACGACTACGATGGGGGTTGAAGCGTCAAAGATCGCTATCGAAAGAGCGGGCATACAAGCGACGGATATTGACTTTATCATTTTTGCCACCCTGAGCCCGGATTATTATTTCCCCGGTTGCGGTGTATTGCTGCAAAGAGCCATGAAGATGAAAGAAGTGGGGGCGCTGGACGTGCGCAATCAATGCAGCGGTTTTGTTTATGCCTTGAGTGTAGGAGATCAGTTCATCCGTTCCGGTATGTATAAAAATATACTGGTTGTCGGCAGTGAAAAACATTCTTTCGGCCTTGATTTCAGTACCCGTGGCAGGAATGTTTCCGTGATCTTCGGAGATGGAGCGGGCGCCGTAGTATTACAACCTTCTGAAGAAAAAAATCGCGGCATACTTTCCACCCATTTGCACAGCGATGGCGCCAGTGCCGAGATACTCGCCATGTATAACCCGGGAACGCATGCCAATTACTGGAGTAAAGACTTACCGCTGGCCGATTATGATGATGCTGAAATCGCGCAGATGTTTTTCAGTCATGCTATGATCGACAAAGCACAGGTCTTTCCTAATATGGATGGTCCTGCCGTTTTCAAAAAAGCAGTTGATAAATTCCCTGAAGTGATCATGGAAGCATTGAATCAAAATCATCTTACTCCCGCCGACCTGAAACTGCTTATCCCCCACCAGGCCAACCTGCGCATCAGTCAGTTTGTACAAAAGAAAATGGGTTTACGAAATGACCAGGTATATAATAATATACAGCAATACGGAAACACCACGGCTGCTTCAGTGCCCATCGCTTTATGCGAAGCCTGGGAAAAAGGAATGGTCAATACCGGCGACCTGGTCTGCCTTGCTGCGTTCGGTTCGGGATTTACCTGGGCCAGTGCATTATTGAGATGGTAATGTGCTGATGTGCTAATGATGCCTTTGTTGGTGTTTCCCGGCAAAATTAAACGATTCCTCTACTTTAAGAAAAGACAGGGAGCACCAACAAACATTATACGGGTTTCTGCTCCACCATATACTTGTGTCAGTAGAAATAGATCCATTATAATTTTCCATAATTCTGTTACCAGAATAAAATTGCCATATCACATTTTCGTTGTGAAAATTCCTATAATAATTTCCAATAAACCCTCCTTTTACATACTCTTTCTTCCTGGAGGGGTTCCGGACAATAGCCTGAGCATATTTGACTGCCTTGCCAAATCTTCCCCGATTTTACAGAGAGATCTATACTCCATGAGAAAGTGCTGGAGAAGAAAAGGAATAGATTGGAAGCTCCTACCCTACCCCATCTATTCCCAGAGCATACCGTTGTCACAACCGACGTTGTACTATTCGTAAATTGCATGTGTTATTTATGGCCAAAGGAAGGATCCTTTTTTACCTTCACTTTGAAATAACAAATGTGTTTAATATCCTTTCTCCAATTTTTTTGAAGGCATCAAATTTCGCTTTTTCACAGGTGAATGTCAACATGTAAACTTTTTTCTCCATAACCCAATAATACTGCTCAACTTTTAAATGAAAAGCGTCTTGATCTGCAGTATAAACAATTTTGTGATGTTCTCCATTACCATTTCTAATTCTTTTACTTTCAATTAAAAGGGAATTAGGCATAATGATCTTAAGCTGCTTTTCAGATATCGCAACAAATTGGTTTAGATTAATAATATTTTCAGCCAAATCCTGTATTATAAGATTAATGTTTTCTCTAATCTTATCTTTTGTTGATTCAATTGGAGACATAAGCATGAAAATTATACCCATTGGGCCATTCTCATGCAATTCCCAAGAGGTAGGATATTGTACAGAAAAATTATCATGGTGTAAAGTTTTCCAGTTCTGATTAGCCCAAACTTTGAAACTATCAGTACGATTTTTTATAACGGATTGTGCATTAGAAGTTGATGGAAATATCAAAATTGTATTCCCTACAATAAATCCTAAATGTAACATGAATAATCTCATAAAGTATTTTTAAATAAAGAGGGCAACAAAAGAAAATAAATAGCGATAGCATTAGTCAGATTCTTCTAATTCAAAAATTTCATTTACTTGTTTTTTAAAAATATTGGAAATTTTTATCGCTAAAATGGTGGAGGGCACATACCTGTCTTTCTCAATTGAGTTTATAGTTTGTCTGGAAACATCAATTGCATCTGCTAAATCCTGTTGTGTCATATTCAACTTTGCTCTTTCTACTTTAATCTGATTTCTCATTATCTTTTCTTCTTTAAAAAGAAAAAAGCGATAAGATAAATAACCAACATAAACATAATAACAATATTCCCTTTTACTTGTTTGACAGGGTCGCCCCACACAATATCAAAAATGGGTTGGAAAATAGCATAAACGATAGCTGCACAAAATGCCATTGCCATTGCCCTCAATCGTAGGGTTACTGTTAATTCATCTTCGATTTTATTTTTTGTTACAGCAATCAAGAATAACCCTAAAATCAATAAATCGGTACAGACAAGTTGAATTATTTCAGGTTTGTTTTTAAAGATTTGGGGATCTGTAAATTCCATTATCAATAAAAATGAAAGTGGACATAATATCATAATCACTAATCCTATCCACTTAAAATAGCCTGGTAAAAAATTGAAATAATTCCCTTGTTTTTTAGCATTTGACATGTCGTGTATGTTTTACAATATGACAAATATACTTTACATTTTAAGACGATCCAAAACTATTTTTGGTGTCTAATTTCCAGAAATGAGAATATGTTTCAAAACATTCAAAAAATAAAATATGAATGGGGTTAATAGTTAATATTACCCCCATTCATAAATAGTTGAATTACCACCAATGAGTCCACTGACCGATAACACTTGCTAATGAATTACCAATTCCCCATGCGAGACCGGCCACTACTGGAGCCAAAGGTGCAATTGGAGGGAGAAGTATTCCCGCAACGACGCCAGCAGCAAAACCCTGAACAAACCCTTCACCATCCTTTCCGGCAACTACCTTCCAGTTTACTGGGTGCCAGGTTTTTAAGGTGTTATTTCCCCTACCAATTTGAACTACCATCGGAGTCTCTTCAAATAAGGCTTCTACAGGATATACTTTTTCAGCAGATGTATTATTTCCCTCATCAAATTGTACTGCCATCGGAATCTCTTCGAATAAGGCTTCCCAGGCATTTACTTTTGCGGTAGTTGTCCAATAAAATGCGCTATATCTATAAACCGCAGCGCCGCCTAATAATACAGCCTTTTCATCACTACTTAACGAAGCATCATCAATCTCAGCTTCCAGATAGCCCATAGATATAAAAAAATCCTCAGCAGTAGAAGCATTAGTTAATATTGTTTGCATGAGTGCAGCATAATAGCAAAAGTTACTTGAAGCACCATAATTAGTATATACATCACAATCATCTGTAGCTTCGTTAAATTCATTCCACAAGGATTTGGTGGAGTCGAAAAATTCAATTACTGAATACCCACTATTCAGAGAATGAAAATACTCTTCGACAATATCCACCATATCCTGGCCTGTATCAATTGCATGGCCCAAATTTGCAAGGGCATAATCTAGTCCATCATTATGTAATTGACCCACATAGTTGTATGGATTCACAAAACAGTTCATAGCTGTTTGCGAACTAATATCAATGGTTGCTGAAGCTGTAGCGTCTGTTTCATAAAACGTTTCAGATGTTGCATCCGTCAAATTGCCAGTGGTGACAGTTAGTGTAAAAGGATGATTTGTGTTAGAGCCAGCGTCTGCATCATATATGTAGCCAGTCACCACTATATTCGTGGGATATGTGTGATTCAAAGTCACCTTAACCCCAAAATAGTTATGGGGACCTGATTGGGGATCTAAAGCAAAGACTTCAACATTCGCACTGGGACAAGGTGCGATTTGAGCCAGCAAGGCTATGTGAAAGCATTGTAATGTTAGAAATAATAAGAAAGTCCCAAAAAGTTTTTTCATACTAATTAATTTAATTAAATGCCTACTCTTTTTAACGGGTATTTCGGCTATTCCCTACAATGGCCAATTGTTACGTAAATTTCGAATGCAGGTGTTTCCAATCAGAATTTCTAAGACTATTTATATTAGGTGAAGGTTTATCTAATATAAACTTGGAAGGATTAAAGCAGCTCATAAGTATCTTATTTTCTCAATCACATCTTAAATTAAAGAGCTTTGCCAACCCGTATTAATGAATTCCAATTATATTAAACAAAGAATAAAAATGACTTCATGGGATTTTAATTCCCAAAGGAAGGACCAATGTACCGTCACTTTTTAAGTGTGTAGTTAAAAGAAAACTGATAAATCGGAAGATAATAATCGATTTCTGGTTTTTTTATGTATTTATAGAATATTACTTTAATGTTTACATAATTATTGATCTCCACTCCCCAGGCAATAGAATAACCATGATACATACCATTGGTCTTAATGGTTGGAATTATTTCTTTAATCTGGTTGGGGTTTGTATAGCATCCGATATAGCGAAATGCAAACCAGAATACTCCAACATTGTTTGATTTGTTACGTTCCCATGCACCAGTTTGAAAATATAAGCCGAGTGAACCAAATGAATTCAAAAAATTAATTGGCTTGCCAGTAGCAGGATCACTTATGAGGCCAGTCCTAATACCTGTAAGCACCCTTTCCCCAATATGATAAAGAAAACCGGCTTTTGTCACCTTTGGTGACTTATGATTAAACAACATGACACCATCAATAGAAATATTAACCAGGCCACTTAATGGATTGATGAAATTGGTGACCAGGGCATCATTGGATCTTTGAAGAATCGTCGGATTCTGAAAACTATTAGACGAGACTCCTGAATATAAAGATAATGGCACCGAAAATTTGCCAGGCTCTCCTACAAATAGCCTCAGAAATCGAGCCGAGGCATTTACTTGGCCACTATTAATAATATCAATGAACCCTGAAGTAAAAATTTCGGGCTTGTAAGGGGAAAAGGGTTTGTTTTGGGCATTCTGAATTGGCGGGTAGCCAGTAGGTAATTGATTGACAGGCTTCAAAAATTTTTGTAAACTATCTTTTGATTGTGAATATACAATTGTTGAAAGAACCCAGAAGATCGTTGAAAGAAGTGATTTCATTTTCACCTTACTCTTTATTATGAATTCTTTCAAAATAGCAAAGAATAAACACAGCGGAGCTAAACATACAATTCAGCCACGCCGTTACTAATTATTATGCAAACTTCTAAATAAGTTTATTCTAGTTGTTTTTTCTAGCATTATTAATTTTAACTGGCAGTTTATGTAATATAAACCCAGGAGAAGCTATACAATTCTTAAGAGATTGGTAATTGATTTCCCTGAAAGGATATCAAAGGATCTGTGAATAACAGTTGGACGTTAATATTTAAAGCCGCTGCGATAGCGAAAAGGCGATTTAGGGGAATATCTGTTTTTCCAGTTTCAATATTACTTAATGAAACAGTGCTTATCTCTAGCTCATCAGCGAGAAATTTCTGTTTCATTCCATGAAGGTTTCTCCATTTGCGAATATTCCCTCCGACCTCAATTAGTCTTTCTTTTGTCAATCGCAACATAAAAACTGGTCTGACTCCTTAGAGCAGATATTCTACAATTCCTGAGTAAGGCCCTAAATAATTAGAGGTGAATGAAGGAATGAACAAACTTAGAAACTAGATTAAGAGCGAAGAGTCAATATGAAAGATATATCATATAAATAAACTATTAAGTTATTATTTTAAAAGAAAGAACGTTATTGAATTAATTTATCCAAACACATTAAATAGGAATACGTGTAGACACATACGCCTTTTCTAATGGTTTCTACTTAGAAAGCCCTTCCAATCCACTTAATTGTCATTGTTTTATGAACATCACCATTTATTAATTATATGTCATTAGAAAAAAATCTAGAATTAATACGTTAAATAATGTCGTTGAATTTTTATTTGTAGAATTATTGTGTTGAATTTGGACTTGTGTGCCAGCCATATGTAAACACTTGGTATCCCTCCCAGTGAAATTAATAACTCTTCCAAATTAAGAAATGACACGGTGCACCCAAAAACATAGTGCGGAGTTGTTGGTGCTTGCTTCGCGAAACCTGCCTGTTGGCAGACAGGCACCAACAACGGCGGTTGAACAGCGATACGGTAGCCCTGTTGTATCTTTCCCCTCAGTTTCATGCGCAACATCATCTACATCATCAATCCCATTTCAGGCTCCCGCTCTAAAAAGGGGTTGGAAGCCCTGATTGAAAAAGAAACGAAGGCCAGGAATATTCCATTTGAAATATTTCCATCCATTGCCAGCGGAGATTATTCTTTTCTTCTTCCCAGCATCAGGGATAAAAAAATAACAGATGTGGTGATTGCCGGCGGCGATGGTACCATCAGCCAGGTGGCGGGTAGTTTATTAGATACAGGTGTAAACTTTGGCATCATTCCCTGCGGCTCTGGAAATGGATTGGCATTCACGGCTAAGATCCCCCGGTCGAAATCAAAAGCTTTACAACTTGTCTTTGATGGTAAGGCCTCTCCTGTAGATGGATTTTATGTAAATGGACAATTTGCCTGTATGTTATGCGGTTTGGGTTTTGATGCGAAAGTCGCCCATGATTTTGCGGAACAATCCACGCGCGGG
>DATINK010000063.1:0-2113 GCA_035474355.1 Chitinophagaceae bacterium
AAACAGGCAGCCTGGCGTACCGATCCTGCTCAAAGCGGGGCCGGCGGTGCCATCGGAGATATCGGGACACACGCATTCAACATGGCGGAATATGTTTCGGGGTTGAAAGTGACAAAGCTTTGCGCGGATATCAATATTGTCGTGAAAGGAAGAAAACTCGATGATGACGCATCCGTGTTGTTGAAATTCAACAATGGGGCGAGCGGGATCTTATTTGTTACACAGGTTGCACCCGGAGAGGATAATAATATTAAGCTAAGAGTGTATGGTGAAAAGGGAGGACTGGAGTGGACGCATAAGGATGCGAATACACTTTTATTAAAATGGCCGGGTAAGGCTACGGAGATATGGAGGACGGGTGAATCCTACCTGGGTTCTTTTGCAAAACATAATACAAGAACGCCGGCAGGACACCCCGAAGGATATATTGAAGCTTTCGCGAATCTTTACCGGAATTTTGCATTAACTGTCAAAGCAGATATGAGCGGCGTGAAACCAAAACCGGAATGGCTGGATTATCCCGGAATAGAAGAAGGTGTTCGCGGCATGGCTTTCGTGGAAAAACTGCTTGAAAGTGGTAAGAGTAATTTGAAGTGGATAGATTTCAATATATAAGATTATGATCACCATAAAAGGACCAGGTATATTTCTGGCACAGTTCATGAGCGATACTGCACCATTCAACGACTTAAAGTCTGTTTGTAAATGGGCAGCAAACCTTGGATTCAAAGCAGTACAATTACCATCCTGGGATAAAAGATGCATCGATCTTCAAAAAGCAGCTGAAAGCAAGACTTATGCAGATGATTTGAAAGGTGTCGTTAATGAATCCGGGCTGCAGATATCAGAACTGGCATCTCACCTGCAGGGACAATTGATCGCAGTTCACCCGGCCTATGATCAATCATTCGATGCATTTGCGCCCGAAAATGTTCATGGAAATGCAAAAGCAAGAACCGATTGGGCCATCCAGCAACTAAAATGGGTGGCTAAAGCTTCTCAAAACCTTGGATTAAACGCTGCTGCCACATTCAGTGGTTCCTTATTATGGCATTTGATCTATCCCTGGCCCCAGTGCCCGCAGGGATCGGTGGAAACTGCTTTTAAAGAATTGGGAAAACGCTGGTTGCCGATATTAAATGCGTTTGATGAATGCGGTGTTGATATTTGTTATGAGATCCATCCTGGGGAAGACCTGCACGATGGTATTACTTATGAAATGTTTTTAAAAGAGGTAAACGATCATCCCAGGGCCTGCCTCCTGTATGATCCTTCCCATTTTGTATTGCAATGCCTGGATTACCTCGCGTATATCGACCATTACCACCCACGCATTAAAATGTTTCATGTAAAAGATGCTGAGTTCAACCCCACCGGTAAGCAGGGTGTATATGGCGCTTATCAAAACTGGATCGATAGGGCAGGACGGTTTCGTTCATTGGGAGACGGCCAGGTTAATTTTAAGTCTATTTTCAGTAAGCTCGCGCAATACAATTATCCTGGTTGGGCGATACTGGAATGGGAATGCTGCCTGAAAAATGCGGAAGACGGGGCCCGGGAAGGATCGAAATTTATTAATGATCATATTATCCGGGTAGCCGGTAAGGCTTTCGATGATTTTGCAGCCGGGAAGAAATAAATAAATTTGCAGAATAAAACAGAGCACATGAAAAAACTGTTCACACTTTTATCCATGATCTTTATCATTACCGCTTGTAAAAGCAAGGATTCGACGGGTGGCGATATTACAAAGAGCAGTGTTTATATAAAAGGAATTGCCCTGGTAGAAAAAAATAAGTGCATGACCTGTCATTTTGTTGATCAGCCGCTGACAGGCCCATCTTACAGGGATATTGCTAATAAATATGCCGGGGCATCCAAAGAAAAAATTGACGAACTCGCACAAAAGGTCATCACGGGAGGAACGGGTGTCTGGGGAGAGATATTTATGACCCAGCATCCGGATGTATCCCCGGAAGATGCCCGCGCCATGGTGAAGTATATTTTATTGTTGAAAAATTAAGCCGATGAAAAAACAAAACCTGTTGATACTGGCCATTACCAGTTTATTCTTTTCCTGCAATACGCCCAAAGAAGCCACTAATGACAGTCT
>DATINK010000064.1:0-1739 GCA_035474355.1 Chitinophagaceae bacterium
TTGTGTGTATTGTATACGTCGGAATAGCCCAATTGAGCGAAGCTTACACCCACCCTGAGGGCAATATAGTTTCCGAAATTTTTTCTGAAGAAAACAGTGGCGGCAACTTTGGGCCTGTTGACTTTAGCCCGGGTATTCAGGTCTCCGAAATAGTGGCCTGCGCCTAACCCAACGCCGAACTCACCTTCTTGAATAACAGCATCTTGTGAAAAGGCTTGCCCGCAAAAGCCAGCAATAGTGGAAAAGACAACGGCGGCAAAAATCTTTTTCATCTTGTAGGGGAAAATGGTTTCGGATCTTATAAGAACGGAAAATTAGCCATTTTCTTTCATAGAAATGCCAATTAATTCCGCTTATCGAGGCCCCAGGTGAGCTTATTCCGAAGGGTTTGAAGGAAATTATTTTCGCTGAGACGGACCAGGCTTACTTCGAAACTCTCCTTCCGGACAGCCAGTTGTACTTTCTTGCTGACGATCTCCCGCCTGGAGTCCAGGGCGCAAATGATCTGTTCAGCCCGGCTTTCAATTTCAAAAGAAATGATATTGTCATCAGGCACAATGATCGGCCTTACATTCAGGTTATGGGGAGCCACTGGCGTAATCACGAAACTTCCTGATTCCGGGAAGACCACGGGGCCATTACAACTCACGCTATAACCGGTTGAACCGGCAGGTGTGGCCACGATCAACCCATCGGCCCAATATGTATTTAAAAATTCACCATTAAGATAAGTGTGGATCTTGATCATGGATGCCACGTCCCGCTTATGGATTGAAAAATCATTTAATCCATAGGGAACATTTCCAAACATCGGCAGGTTGGCATCCAAATGAATCAATGTTCGCTTGTCTACCACATAAGTACGACGCGCAATCGCCTTTACTGCATCCTTGAGTTCTGCACGGCCAATACCCGCGAGGAAACCCAGTCTTCCAAAATTGATCCCCATGATAGCAATGTTGCGGTCCCTTACCATTGTAATCGTATCCAGTAAGGTTCCGTCGCCACCCAGGCTGATGATGAATTCAATTTCGGGTGTGAGATCATCGGAGAGGCAAAAAGTACGGGTGCCGGCAGGCAGCCTGATCTTTTCTTTTATCTGTTCATGGAATTGCTGAAAGATGATCGGTTCGATCTTCTGTTCTGCCAGTTCATCAAAAAAAGACTGTACATCCAATTGCTGGTCATCGTCCAGCACCCTGCTGTAAATAGCTGCCTTCATGCTTAGAATATAGACTTCCGGTGTAAAAATAGACCGTTTTGTCCTAAGTGGTTAAAGGTCCACTCCAGCTTCAATGTAAAATTGTATGCCGCGAGAATATCGATACCAAAACCACCGGAATATAAAAAGGTATTTGCGAGGTCATTTTCGCCCGGCTGGGGGTCATATACATACCCTGCATTGCCATAGATCTTTCCGAAAATGCGCACGGGTATCTGGAAGGAGGATTTGTTTCTTTTGAACGGACTCTTACATTCAAAACTCAATAATTTCTGTGTGAGCGTTGTTTTCAGGTAACCCCCGGCAACACCGTCGATCACATAATATTCATAACCCTGCATGAAAGCATCCCCATAACCGAGCAACCTGCGCCCAAAATAAGGCTGGCGGAAGGGAAGCCTGATTGAGCCATAGGCATTTAATTTTATGAAAAGCCGGGGGTTGATGGTCATGCACATCATTCCCTTTGCAGTTAAATTCCATTCGTTCACAAACTTGTTAAATCCTTTTTTCCCGA
>DATINK010000065.1:0-4443 GCA_035474355.1 Chitinophagaceae bacterium
ACAGTGGGCGATATACAGGTCAAACCCGGCAAACGTTCTCCCGCCGCACCTTTTACAACTTCTACATTACAACAGGAAGCGAGTCGTAAACTGGGATATGGCGTTGCCCGGACAATGATCCTGGCTCAAAAACTTTATGAGAACGGGCATATCACTTATATGCGTACGGATAGCGTTAACCTGAGCGATACTGCCTTGGGTGATATCACGCAAACGATCAACAATTCATTCGGTGAAAATTATCACCAGTTCCGTAAGTACAAGAATAAGAATGAGAGTGCACAGGAAGCCCATGAAGCCATTCGCCCCACTTATATGAGTCATTCAACAGTGAATGACAAAGAGCTGAATCGCCTCTATGAATTGATATGGAAAAGGACAATGGCCAGCCAGATGGCGGATGCTGAACTGGAAAAGACAACAGCGAAGATCAGCATTTCTACCAACGAGGAAGAACTGACAGCCAGTGGAGAGGTAATGAAGTTTGAAGGATTTTTGAAAGTATACCGCGAGGATCACGACGATGACGATCCGGAGGATGAGATCCAGGAAGGCATGTTACCTCCATTATCGGTGGGACAATCGCTTGAACTGAATTCAATGAAAGCCACGGAAAGATTCAGCCGCCCTTCACCCCGTTATACCGAAGCATCGCTGGTTAAAAAACTGGAAGAGCTGGGCATCGGCCGGCCTTCTACTTATGCTCCCACGATCTCTACCATTTTAAAGAGAGGATATGTGGAGAAAAGAGATAAGGACGGTGTAAAAAGGGAATTCCGCGTATTTATTCTGAAAGACGGGAAAGTGAGCAAAGAAAAAGAAGAAGAAACCACGGGTGCTGAAAAATCAAAATTATTCCCCTCTGATCTTGGCCTGGTGGTGACAGATTTCCTGTATAAATATTTCGATGATATCATGGATTATGGTTTCACGGCCAGGATCGAAGAAGAATTTGATGAAGTGGCTGAGGGCAAGATGAAATGGAACAAGATGATCGATGATTTCTATATACCTTTTAAAAAGGACGTAGAAAAAACAATTGAAACAGCAGAAAGGATCAAAGGTGAAAGGGCATTGGGCAATGACCCGAAAACCGGGAAGCCGGTAGTTGCCAGGATGGGCCGTTATGGCCCGATGGTGCAATTGGGAACTGTTGATGATACCGAAAAACCCCGCTTTGCAAAACTCAACCTGGGGCAAAGTATTGAAACGATCAGTTATGATGAAGCCATGGACCTGTTCAACCTCCAGGCTCCTTTAGGCCAATATGAAGAAAAAGAGATCACGGTGAATGTGGGACGGTTTGGTCCCTATGTAAAATGGGGAGAAGAATTTATTTCCATTCCTAAAGGTGAAGACCTGAAGACCGTTGACCTGGCCCGGGCGATACAACTGATCGAACAAAAAATAAAGGCAGATGCTCCCGTTGCTTTCTATAAAGAAAAACCCATTACCAAAGGAAAAGGAAGGTTTGGCCCTTATATCAAATGGGATGGCATGTTTATCAATGTACCGCGGAGATATGATTTCGAAAACCTCGTGCAGGCGGAGATGAATGAATTGATAGATGCCAAGATCGTGAAAGAGGCCAATCGTTATATACAAAGATGGCCGGAAGAAAAAATCTCCATTGAAAATGCAAGGTGGGGCCCCATCATTAAGTTCGGAAAAAAGATACTTCGTCTTCCCCGCAAAGCAGATGAAAGCAAATATGTTGCTGAAGAACTGACAGGTATGCCGCTTGAAGAAGTGAAAAAGATCATCGAAACACAGGTTCCGGGCGCCTTCACTAAAAAAACGAGGGCAAAAAGAACAGCAGCTCCGAAAAAAGCTACTACGACTGCAAAGAAGAAACCCGCCCCAAAGAAAAAGAAAGAATGACCGACCTTCGGTGGCATGGATAGAAAATACTGGGAAAGGATCGCGCCCGTCTATGATGATGAGATCTTTGATCTCTTAAAAAATGACAGCAAATCCCTGGTCCGGAAAGCCATCAGGAAATTATCATCCCCCTCACATGTAGTCAATGATATCGGTTGTGGTATCGGGAAATGGCTCCCCCTGCTTTCTCCTGCTTTTAAGAAAGTGAATGCAATTGATATCTCCGCTGAAAACCTCAGGATCGCGGCCGCTACCTACCCTCAATTTAAAAATGTAAAGTATATCCGGGCAAATATGTCTTCCCCTGCCGTTACATCATTGCCCAAATCAGATCTGGTGATCTGCATCAATGCTATTCTCACGGGTTCGCTTCCGCAACGATCCAGGTTTTTCAAAACAATGGCTGCTGCCGTGAAAAACGGTGGGTCCCTGGTGCTGACTGTTCCTTCACTGGAATCATCCATGCTGACGAGTATCATCGGCCACCAGTGGAAGATCGAACGTGATCTGCTCTCACCTGCCGTTAATAAGAACAAAGCCTTACATAAATGGAATAACCTGCAACAAGGAAACGCGGATATTGATAATGTACCCACGAAGCACTATTTGAAAGAGGAACTTCAGTTGTTACTATCCCGGCTTGGCTTTACAGGAATTGAGTTTAAAAAGATTGAATACGACTGGGACACTGAATTCCTGGTTCCCCCCTCCTGGTTAAAAGATCCCAGGCCCTGGGATTGGTTGGTTGTATGCAGAAAGAACTGAAAACTGATAACGGATAGTGAAAAATTATCAGTTTTCAGTTATCAACTAATTTTCAGCTCTGTGGAAAAGTTTAACTATTCCATATCAAAACCATCTTCGAAATTGTGGCCTTATCGCTACCATGGAAACGAACAACGAAATAACCGCCCTGCTCCACCTTATTGATGATCCTGATGAAGAAGTGTTTGATGCTGTTTCACAGAAGATCGTTGATTATGGGAAACCCATTATCCCCAACCTGGAACATCTCTGGGAAACAACGCCGGATGAAGGCATTCAAACCCGGATAGAATTACTGATCCACCGTCTTCATTTCCGTGATCTTTCTGAGGATTTCAGGCAATGGAGTATTTCAGGGCATCACGACCTGATGCTGGGCGCCCTGCTGGTGAGTAAATTTCAATACCCGGATCTTTCCACCACACCTGTCTTGCAGGAGATCGAAAAAGTAAGGCGGAATATCTGGCTGGAATTGAATAATTATCTCACACCGCTGGAGCAGGTGAACATTGTTACCAGTATCCTTTACAGTTATTATGGATTAAAAGGAGGCGAAACCAATTATAAGGAGCCCAACGAATTTTTGCTGCATAAAACCCTGGAGGCGAAACGGGGGAACCAGATCAGTACAGGTATCTTATACTTACTCCTTTGCGAATTGCTGGATATCCCGGTAAAAGCGATCCATATTCCTAAACAATTCATTATCGCTTATTTTAAACCCGGTTATTCTGATGAAAATCTTCCGAATCCCATTCATAAAATAGAGTTCTTTATCGATCCCAGCTCGGGCCAGGTATTTACCCACCAGGATGTTGACAATTATTTTAAAAGGATCTCAGTCCCACCTGTGGGCTCTTATTTCAAACCGCTGCCGAATAAAAAAGTGATCCAGCAGTTGCTGGAAGAATTTTCGAAATGTTTTGATGGAGAGAAAGATAGGTATCGTAAGAATGAACTTCTGCAACTTGCTTTACTGCTTTCGCAGTAGTTTTAAATTCTAAGTTTTATGTTATAAGTCTTCTACCTTTGTTTACTTAAAACTTATAACCTAACACTTAAAACTAAACCAGGTTCCACCCCGCCCTGTAATCACGTTTCACAAACTGGTTGGCTTCATCAAAATTCGTAACCTTCATATTTTTTGCATCCCACAATAATTTTTTGCGACCCAGGTATTTGTCATCCCAGCCTTTGCCGTTTGGATTTTTCATCATCCAGCTACGGATGGCCAGGTTTCCCATCAAAATACTTTCCGTGAAAGGGCCTGCATATTCGAATGGTGAACTGGTGCCCGCATTTCCATAACCCGCGATGCAGGCATTCACCCATTGCAGGTAATGGCCTTCGGGAACTCTTTTTAATTTTTCTTTGGGCATCGTCTTTTCTGTCATCAGTTTGGTGGGTAATAAGCGGGGGTTGGCGCCATAACAATCCAGCAGGAGTTTTCCTTTCGTACCTATAAACATCACGCCTCCATCCCAATTTCCAAATGCCTCGCCTGGCAATAATTCTGATGGCCTTTGGGGTAATAACCCGCCATCATACCAGGATACACGTATATCACCTTTTCCATCAGTGCGGGGATATTCAAGATGAATGATCGAAGCAGGTGGACAAGCATCTGTATTTTGGGAATCATTCCACATTTCTTTCCAGATAGTTGCCACGCTGCATTCAGCGGATACGGGATAATTGATAGGAAGTATCCGGTAGATAGGATCCATAATATGACAGGCCATATCACCTAATGCACCTGTACCAAAGGCCCACCATCCTCTCCAATTGAATGGGAGG
>DATINK010000066.1:0-8819 GCA_035474355.1 Chitinophagaceae bacterium
TATGAACGAGGGGGCCGGGATGTATAACGAAATGCCTCTCTACAAGTTCTGATTCACCGTGATGACGAATGGTCATGCCATGACCCAGTTCATGAGCAACCGTTTTAGCGACAAAATCGGATTCTGAAAATGGCAAAGTAAAATTGTTTAAAATCGCTTGTCTTTGATAATCTATATAATGACTCACAATCTGGTCATAGTCGATCTTAATGCGGGTGACTGTCTTTGGCGTACCCGGGCCGGGTTCTGTCCTGCCTAATACATCTTTTCTTATATGTTGTTTTAGCAGTTTCAAAGCATACTGGTCATAATCATGAGAGGTTTTAAAATGCTTATTTAACTGCCGGTCCGGACCGATCTCATTATCGATAAACTTAATGACTTTTATATTGCTTGCATTTTCAAGCCAATCCAGGCCGAGAGAAAATAAGGGCAGCTCGGATTTTTTCACCCATACTCCCAATTCTTTATCATCCGGATCGAGTCGCTTGTATTTTCCTTCTGACCATACCCCCCGGTATTCTTCGTATGCAGTCAATCCATCTCCATTGTTGCTATTTCCCGTAGACGTTTCTTTGTCATCCATATCCCCGGGATTATTATGCGCATTCAGCCAGGCTTCAGCAATATTCGAACCGTTAGGTCGCTTCGGTATGGGAATTTCAGTATTTCCCCCGGAAATCAATAAATGACCATCAAGCCGGGTATTGTCCCGGAGAATCGCTACAGCGGTTAACATTGTATATCCACCTCCATCATAAGCAGCAATCGTTATTTCGCCATTGATGCCATCCTGGCAATTGATCGTTGCAGATTGAAAATCTGCACCAACCCCTGCACTTGCGCCCGGCATGAAACGAAGGTCAGGAAACGGGTCGCTGGGTGTAAGTGGAAAATTGAGAGTCATCCCCGGCTCATTGGAAGTATTGGATAAACGGAGTTCAAATGATTTCGCTTTTACAGTGGGGGGCTGTCCGTTCCGGCCATGCAGTTTAAGAGATATTTTAATTGTAGAACCTTTGGTAAATTCATTCGGGCCGGGTTCGGGGATCCATCCATCGTAGTTGTCCGGCGTAACGATTAGTTCAGCGCTTGTCGTTGTCCTGGAAAGATTCCATGTGATCAATGTAGTTGACGTGCCCATACCAAGCAAATCAGAGGTTTCTGTTTTTGACCCGGAAAGTAAATTCTTATTTGACCCTAAAGGCTGATCAGAAACGATAATGTCAGAAAACTCCGGGCCATAAGGTGAAGTAGTTCCGTCTAACAGTGACACAGTTGTACCGGAACAGGAAGGGCCAATAGCATGTATCCTGTAAGTTCCTTCCGTTTCATCCACCACCACTTCATGTAATTCGGATGGTCCCGATCCCTGACAATCTGTGGTACTGATCTTTTTTCCTGCAATGATTGCATCTCCATGGTATAGCGCACTGCCAGTACCCTTATCATCGGTAAAGTTTAAGTCGACAATCCCATCCTCCCGGTTCAGGGTCGGTAATGCATCAAGAAAAGAGACTGTTACAGTCCTTTCACTTGTCCCTGTAATCCCCGTATACCTTACTTCCATTCTAAGGGTACCCGTCCATCTGCTGATACCTTCCGCATTTCGGCGGTAATTTTTTTTTGAGGTATAACTGGTTGATAAAAGGAATAAGTTGAGAATAATGACAATATGACCTGCATACTTTTTCATAGAAGATGAAAAGATATGAAAAAAGCAAAAACGGCCTGTGTAACGAAAGTTAGTTTATTGCTGATTTTTTCAATAGTTATTCATCGTCGGTTAATTGCCTGACGGTGACTTTATAATACAGGCCTGGCCTGTCAATCGTTCCGGGTAGTGTATGCAGCCCGGGGATGGCGTCAAACCTTATGTTTTGAGGCAATGTATTCGAATATTCACTAAAATCTTTTGCCAATTGATTTGTTAAGACGTAGGGTTTTCCTTTCCCGATCGGGGGACAAGTAAATTCAAGAAGGGGTAGTTGGATCTTTGCCGGAATAAATTGAATTTCTACTTTGGCAGGTGAGAAGAAGGTGGCGGGTGTTATAGTGATCGTTTCTCCCTCCAAAATATGTATAGTTCCCCAACCGGTTTTTTTGATTTTAGGTTTACATCCGGCATAAGTCAGGTCGCTAACGGTATTCTTATTTGTTCTTTCAAGAATTCTTGATTGGTCACCATTCACAGAGATCACAAATCTCCCTGTATCCAGGAAGGCAACATTACCCAATACAGATCCCGCACCTCCGTCTGTACTGTGGTATATGGAAACTTCGTAAGCTTCATCATAAATGAGAAGGCTAAGGGCCAGGATCGGATTCCTGCATGTTCTTCCATTGAATGTGAAGGAAGCGCCCATCAGTTTTGCCATAATGAACACAGGATTCCAGCCAGGAACCTTGTCGGGAGCCGTATACCTGTTAAACCGCCTGTCTGATTCATCCATGTCAGCCATTTCCAGGGTTCCATATTCTGCATTTCCTCCTTTGACAAGGTTTACAAACCATGCTACTGACTGCGGTGGACGCCAGCTTCGAAGTGGCCTTACGCGCTCATGGCTTGCTATTGTTTGTTGAGTGGGTGACATGTCTACTCCCCAAATACCTATGCCTTCAACCTGTTTTACTTTCAGCCTGTAATGGCCAAATACGGGCCTTAATTTCAAGTGATCAAAACTTGCCCAGACACTAAAATGATCGATTAATCCGCTGACCGTTTTTGCAACGGTGTCGATGACGGATTCCTGAAGTCCGTACCATAGCCCTGTATCATCCTGCATGGCGATAGCCAGTAACCATTGTGTACTATCAGCAGATTCTTCAGGATCGTAATGAAAAATAATTTTTACAGGCTGCGCAAAATGAATACCCGAGGGCTCCAGGCGATAAGCCTGCCCATTGCCATTGGGCAGGGTATTGGTCATTGTCTGGATGCTGATATTTGTTTTTTTTGTCAGCGCACCGGGCGGAATAATTAATTCCACGACACCATCGGGAGACATCAGGCTTTCTCCTTCTTTTCCGACTTCCCGGCTCATTTTATTCCCGATGGGTTTTCCTATTTCAGTAATGGCTGGCCTGGATGTAGTGTCTTGTTTTAACTCGTCCTGCGACCAGCTTGTTATTGAAAACAACAAAAAAGTAAAACCCATTATTTTTTTCATTCCTGTTATTTATATCTATTTATTGCCTTGTCAGGGGATCTTCCTGGAAACTCATTCTTAACGAGGGTGGCGAAGGATTGCTTTTGTCATATCCTGCACCCAGGAAGGCCAGAACGATCTTTCTGCCATCCGAGTAGCTGAATACGATGGAATAATCTTTCACAGTATACTGTCCGGAACCAGGAGCCACTGCCGGATTTAAACAATTGATATATTCATGATATAATTGTTTTAATGCCCCTCTGTCGGTAAAATTCCCGGAACTTGTAAAAGTGATGGAAGGAATGACACCATTTACAGCACTCATCACATAAGTCCCATTGAAAGTTGCTCCATCTACCGAAGGCAATTCATAAAACGGCCAATCCGTTTGATTTTTGGTGAAGATGAGTTCCTTGCCCTGCATCCTGAAAGGAATACTGGCATAAGGCATTTTCACAGCCCCGGATGTATAAGTTCCCCAATCGCGGTTATTCAATTGTGCAGGCAACCTGCTATTGATCCCATTTAATCCTTCCAGTGGAAATTTAGATCCAAAGTAAACCTGGCCATTGGATAAGAATATAGGAGACATAACTTCTAAACGTACTCCGGAAGCACTCGTAGATTGCATGGTGCCCTGCCATACACCCACGACTCCGCTACCTGTAAGAGAACCGGGCGATAAAACCGGACCATTGAAATCAGAAAAATGTAATGAGAACAAGAGGTGCTCAATACTATTGCGATAAGGTCTTCTGTCAGATGTATAATAAAGTGAATTGCCGCCACAGTATTGTCTTGAATCCATGATGGCCACCCGCTCAAAGCGATTATTGATCTTAATCACAAACAGTTCCATTCCGTATTCAGTTCCGAATTGTGATCCGTCCTGAACCCGGATACCGCCTTTGCCTCGAATATATTCCCAGCCGTTGTATGATTTTTGAGAAGCATTCTTGCTGTACTTACCACCGGATTGATACATGGCGCTGCCCTTATACATCACCAGGGCGTCTTCCCAACTTTGCGCAATGGCCTGCTCTAATGTACCGGTGGCATTCAATGACTGCATGAGTTGTATCGCCATATACTCGTTCCCGGTAATGTCCAATGGTTTAAACAATACACCATTTGAATAAAGTTGTTCGCTCCATCCAACAGGTGGGGTATAGATCATAGCGCCATACTTTCCTTCACCCCCTGCACCCGCTTGTACTGACGAAGTATTGTTATTATTCACAGATGATGTTACTGTCTTATCCAATTCCATAGACCCAAACAGGGCATCGATCTGGGTCGAATAAGACTGATCGTTTAGCGAGGTCCGGAAGCTGATGGTTTTTCCAAAACCGCTGATGACATTCAGCATGATCGTGCAATCAATGCCATTCATTTTTATGGGAGCGGCTCCTGTAACCAGTTTCCATCCGTCCGGGGTGGTCTCTGTTTCTGTTTTAGGGTTGGCGTCAGCACCAAAAGGAGTGACCACCAGGTCTTTCCAGTCCCGGTCAAAATCTTTTTGAACATCTCCGGTACTTGCAGAACTGGGGTACATGGCAATGACACAAAAAATACCCTGTGTCGTGTTGACCTGGGAATAAGTGATGACGCCCTGGTTCGTGACTTTTTTAAAATCTTTCGGGGCTGTGTAAGTCGCTATATCAAAAGTTTCTGTTTGAGAAAAGCTATTCATACTGATCAAAAGCAGGAAGGCGCTTAAGAAGTGATTTTTTATTTTATACATAAAGTTTTTTTACTGTTTAATAAATTGTTTCAATCCGTTATACGGGTGTGTTTTTATTTACGCTCCTCTTCTGCGGCAAGGGCCACAAAAACTCTTGAAATAGACTGTGTTTTTTCCCGCCGCAGAAATTTCTCCTAATTTCAAACGGATCACGGCAGTTCCCGTGGGTGCTTTATACTCCTGGCTGAATAATTCCCAGTTGTTTTTTTGTTGCAAAGCATCAAATTGAATGGTGCTGATCGTTTCACCCCTGTCATTCAGGAATACAAGGCTAACCTGGCCTGTAGACCCATCAGAATGCACCCAATAAGTAAAACTTAATTGCAAGGGTATTTCCAGGTCATCATGATGTGCTTTCAGGTCCAGCGTGATCTCTCCATTACCTCCACTGGCCAGGGCATAATTATTTCCACCATCCGGGGGCGTTATTCCCTTATCGGCCAGGTTGGCAACATACCATTTGCCATTCGTGATCTTCCAGGCATTCGTGAAAACACCTTTTTCGAAATTTTCCTGGAAATTCAGGCTTTGGGAAAATGCATTGACAAAGGCAATATGCAGGACTAACAACAACAAGATCTTTTTCATATGCTAATTTTAAGGATAAAATAAAAGGGGCATCCATTTTTTTAATCCACAGGTAATATGATAATTGAACTGTACTTAGGAGATATATAATGTACTGAACCCCCCAGATAATGGTCATAAAAATCGAGCGTATGAGTTCCTGGATCCAAGTCAATCATATAATTACAAATAGAGGGTCGGATAGTAACTGTTGAAGCAGTGTATGTCTGTTCAAAAACTATCGAGTTATTTACTTTTAGTAAAAACTCAAAAGTAGAGCCATCACATAAGTAAAAAGCACAATCCGCCGCAACAACTATTTCAGCTGAAATGATTATCCTGGATTTTGTAGTCAGCGTAATTGTATGAGTAAGCTGGTTCAGATAATATTCAGTTTTCTTAACCTTCGCTTCAACGGTTCCTGTTCCACCTTTCATTTCCGCCCTGATAAGATTTCCGATTGTTGTATAACCCGGAGCAGCAGCTCCGTTTGAAACCAGTACCTGGCCGGTTTGTCCCTCGCTTCCATTTATTTTTAAAGCGCCGGTCTGTGTATTCATTCCGAATTTCCATCCAGCGGTTTTGCCATACAATCCAACATGCGTATCATCTTCCATTCCTATGAATGCATCTTCGGTATTTGCATTGTTATTCAGCCATAGTCCTGCTGAAACCGTATTGTTTCCACCGCTCCTGATACGCATCCTGCCATTTACATCAAGTTGGTAGGCCGGGTTGTTGTTTGCTATGCCCACATTACCTGTATTTGTATTGTTAAGGTGTCCGTTATTCAGTGACCACGCACCGTCGCCATCGGCGTTTGCAGCCGGGCCAGGCGAATTGTTACCGCCTAATGTGGGTTTGGTCAATACTTCGTCGACCTGGCCTACTTTAGAAATACCAGCAGTTCTGGATGTAACTGCAAAATTGTAAGCAGCGCCTACCGTCATAACTTTTTTTTCATTGATGTTGCTGATGGACCATTTATTAGCCACCTGGTTGTAAGCTAATTTTGTTTCTTCCCTGTTTGCAAATTCCTTTGATTCGGGTGCCCAGCTATGAAAGCTGCTGAATTGGATATTTGAATTTCTATTCAGTGCCGGATGATCGATAAGCACTGTACCGTCTCTTTGTAAGTCTTCTTTTTTTATGACGTATTGAAAGTGATCCTGATCAGGTTCTGTATAGTATGAAACTGTATAGGTGTTACCTGCGGTGATGGCCGCCTGGTCAAGGTTCATGATATTCCATTTGCCTTTGAAATAAAAGGCACAGATCGGATGAGGATGGGTCCCATCTTTTTGCGTTATAAACAGGATGGCTTTTGGATTGTCATCGAGGTCTTTATTATCCAGCCTTGTGCAGTCACCGCTTCCGGCACGATTTTCTTTAGCGGCAATATGGGTGAATGTGTTTTGTGCAGAGCTGCTGAGTGTAATAAAAACAAATAAAGCAACCAATAATTTTTTAGGCTTGCGTAGTAGCTTTTTCATTTTTTCTTATTTTTTATTATTCTTATTGAATCTTCAATTTTGAAATATTACATTTCTCGCACATCTGCGCAAAACGTTATGAAAAATCATGTATGAAGAAATTCATACATGATTTTTACAGTTTTTTAGTTAATAATTTTTATTCCTGTTGCTGCAAATTGAATGTCTTGCTGAGGATCTTTAGTCACATCCTTTATTACTCTGATGCTGGGATCTCTGATACCGGAGATCTGACCGGCATCTTTTCCCTGAACAGTAATTATTTTACCTACAATTGCTTTGGGAACGGTAAACCCGTTGTCTCTGGTTCCAATTGTCACGATAGTTCCATCATCCTTTTTCACATCAACTGAGCAGGAACTACTCTTCATGTAACAACAATCCTTTTTGCAGTAACCCACTACCACTCCGGTTATTTCCGTTAGCCCATTGATCGGTTTTGTAGTCCTGCCAACATCAGGTATTATGATTCCTTGCGCTTTATAGTTTCCAAACGTTTTGCCTTTGCCGATATAGACTTCATCTTCGGTTTGGGCGGCTACAGAAAAGGTGAAGAAAATGACCGGCAGAATAAATAATAACTTTTTCATGATTTTTAATTTTAATTGTTAAAAAAATTATTTGTCGAGCAAGGATTGCAACGCATTGAGGTCAATATTCTTTTCAACCTGTTCTCTCCAATAGTTTTGAGGTGTACCCAGGTCGCACATCCAGTAGGCGATCAAAAATTGCGGCATATATTTCGGAAGTTTCAAATCAAAGTAGGAGGGATTTAACCTGACCAGAATGCGTCCGCCTTTTTCTTCAGGAACAAATCCTTTGAATTGATCTGCATAATTGTCATCCACGATAGCAGGTGTAGACCCTTCTGACTCGGACAGGATAGATAATAGATCCCGCGCAGGTTTCTCCTGGTCTTCAAACAATTTTTTGAGCCGCTCAAGATCTTCGGCCCGGCGTTGTTTATCGGCAGCACTGGAAGGTTGTGGCATTTTTTCAAATAGGGCCAGGTGCTTGGGGTTTTCTTTTTTTAACCGTTCCAGGTAGGCGGTTAAATACTCTTTTTTAGTTACAACCAGGTAAGGCATCTGGCCATTTCTTGTGATGATAATGGCTCTTGAATAATGGTGGCCGGTATTCGTATTCCGGTTGTCCATTCCCTCGTAAACAGGAAAACCTCTAATCTCACCGGTTTTCTTGCGTATGCGGTACACTGGCTGGTATTGAATGGAAAAAAATATATCCTCATCCACAAACAATTTGAATTGATTCGTATAGATATAGAACCATGTCCCTGTTTCACCAGCCAGTCGCATTTTTTGTACATTCTTATTACAGTAGTATTCAAAAAAGCCTGAGGTCAGTTGATAAGGCTGCGGTCCATTGGGAAAAAGCGGGTTCTTAGTTGATGGCTGATACCATCTGGGTTCAATGCCTTTGGGTGCTGCATAAGCTGCCTGTACGATGCTTTGCATTTTTTCCAGCCGAACGATTGCCTGCGCGGGAATTCCTGAACCATCGGGTCGCTTTGTCCATTTTCCGTTGATGGCCATGATCAATTCATCATTGCAGGGTTGCAGGGGCTGTGCAAAAACAGAGGGGATGGAGATTGAAAGCCAGAAACAACCAGCCAATATTCTTTTTAAAATATTCATTTATTTATCCTCAATTTAATTTTGAGTATCCTCAGCCATCGCTCCGGGGCTAATGAATTCAATCTTTTTAAAAATGAATTTGATTTCGTTATATTTTTTGGTGAGAGCCTGATCATGGGTTACGTTGTCTTCATAAATTTGTTTGAAACTCGTTATACTGGCATTACTAAGTTTCAGGGAATAACTGAGCTCCTCTACGCCAGTTCCT
>DATINK010000067.1:0-15729 GCA_035474355.1 Chitinophagaceae bacterium
GTGCTGATTTGTTTTGAAGACACGTTCCCGCATCTCGCGCGCGAATATGTTTCTGAGGATATTCCATTCATAAAAGGTTTAAAAGCCCGTACACAATGGGGAAGCGATTTCACGCAAGACGAAAGCTTCACATATCTCGACCGCAATACCGACCAGGGGTCGCAATCACAGGGAGGAAATGGCCAGGTGAGCCGTGCTTATGCGAAAACATTCCGTTACACAGGAACATCTTCACTTACTTATAACACGGTATTTGGAGATCATGAAGTTAACCTGGGTCTTTATAATGAGATCATCCAGGGCAAAGGCGAAAGCTTTGGGTTCAATGGTTACGGGATCGTGGGGCCCTTCCATAATGAAGCCGGTATTACACCTGGCACAAGCACCAATGGATATATACCTACTGTCGCCGGGAATGCTACACAAAATGGATTGGTTTCTTATTTCGTTGACGGGACCTATGGATTCAGGAAAAAGTATTACCTGAGTGCCGGCGCCCGCCGGGATGGTTCTTCCCGTTTGTCGCAGGCAGACAAGTGGACCAATTTCGCACAGGCAGGCGTCAGCTGGATCATGTCTGAAGAGAACTTCATGAACAGTACGCGTAGCTGGCTTAATTCCCTGAAACTTAAGTTCAGTTATGGTTCCGCTGGCAGCCAGGGTATAGGAGATTTTACAACAGGAGAATATTTCGGTCCGACTGTATATAATGGTACGGGCGGCCTTGTGTTGACAAATCTTCAACGCTCTCTTACCTGGGAAAGGAAAAAGATCATGAACGGAGGTATTGAATTTACCATGTTCAAAGGAAGATTCACAGGTACCGTGGAAGCTTACAGGAATGTTACGCAGGACCTGTTCCTCGACAGGCAGTTATCCAGGACTTCCGGGTTCCAATCGATCAATAATAACCTTGGCCGTTTGGAAAACAAAGGAATTGAAATTGGTTTGAGCGGGGACGTGATCAGTACAAAAAATTTCACCTGGAGCCTGAGTGTAAACTATACGCATAACAAGAATAAATTGCTTGACCAGAATGGTCAAACCGATAATATCAGCGGACTTTTGATCAACAGGGTAGGAGAACCAGTCAATAGTATGTATGTGGTCCGTTACGCCGGTGTGGATCCTGCCAATGGGGATGCCTTGTATTTCAAAAAAGATGGTAAGTCTACAACCAATGTGTATGACCCGGATGACCGCGTGATCATTGGTCCTACAGATCCTCCGCATTTTGGTGGATTTTCTTCCGGCTGGAGATGGAAGGGTCTTAGCCTCGATGTATTATTCAGTTATGCTTTAGGTAACTATGTATATAATAACGACAGGTTGAATGTTGAGAACCCGATCTATTGGTTCTCCAACCTCTCCGCTGCCATGCTTACAGAATGGCAACAGCCTGGTGATATCACCAATGTACCCAGTCCATTTAACGACCTGCATGCGGAAACAACCCGTTTCGTGGAAAAAGGAAATTACCTGCGGCTGCGTAACGTGATGCTGAGCTATTCATTGCCGCAATCGGCATTGGATAAATTAAAACTCAGGAACGTACGCATATTCGCACAGGGACAGAACCTGCATGTATGGCATAATTTCCTGGGCTATGATCCGGAAGTGGTTACTGCTATATTGGGCGGTGCACCTTACCCTCAGTTGAAAACGGTAACCTTTGGTTTGAACATTGGCCTTTAATCTTTAAAACTGTGAATCATGATACGTAAGAAAATAATCATAGCAGTTGCCGCTCTTCTTTCGCTGGCATCCTGTAAAAAAGTGCTGAATATTACTCCTGAATATGTATTGGATGGACAGGAATTGAAAAGCGTCGCCGATTATGAATCTGCATTGACCGGCGCTTACCGGGGATTCCTGAGCACCAATTATTATAGCGCCACCAGCGCGGCATCCAATGCCTTTGCATGTTTGCCCGATATGCTGAGTGATAATCTCAATGAAACCGGTGAATCATTAGGTAATGAAAGGGTCTTTTCAAGATGGGCCTATGCGGAAGATGAGAACCAGATCGAGAATACCTGGCTCGCGGCTTACCGTATTATTGCCAGGGCCAATATCGTTACCCGGCATATCGACGATTTTGCCGCTACAGATCCCGGGGCCGTTAACCGAATTAAAGCGCAGGCTTTAGCGATACGGGCACTGGCACATTTTGACCTGCTCCGTTATTTTGTAGATAACTATGACAGGAATTCAGCACTACCGGGGATACCATATATAAATGTCTTCGATTACGAGCAGAAGCCACCCAGGGGTACGGTTAAAACTACCTACGACAATATTGAGCTCGACCTGAAAACGGCTCTCACGCTGATGGGAAGCATGGATCATACCATCAACACATCTGGTCGTCCTTTTATTGATGCAATTGGAGTGGATGCAATACTTGCAAGGATGTATTTATACAGCAACCAGCTTGACAGTGCCATCAAATATTCAACCCTGGTGATCAATGCAAGGCCCTTATCGAGCCGTACAAATTTTCCGAATATATGGACGGATGCTTCTACTACGGAAGTAGTTTGGAATGCCGTGTTCGAAGTTGGGCAAGGCGCACCGGGCAATAATGTCTTTTTCCCTGTTGCCCCGGCACCCAATGGCAGATCCGAGTATCGTCCGAATCCAACCCTGGTCGCTTCTTATGACCAGGCCAATGATATCCGGTACAGTTCTTATTTCAAATTGCAGGGATCAAGACTGGTATTATCTAAATACCTGGCCAAAGCCGCCCAATTAAGTAAACCCGACGGCGTGGTTAATTTCAAAGTATTCCGTACTGGTGAAATGTTTTTGATCCGTGCGGAAGCATATGCACGTAAGGGCGGCGCTAACGAAGCATTAGGTCTTGCCGATCTGAATACACTTCGTGCTGCCAGAATACTGGGATATGTACCGGTTGTATTGGCAGGTGCCCCGTTAATGAGTGCGATCGAGCAGGAGAGAAGAAAAGAATTGATCTGTGAAGGTCATCGCTGGTTCGACCTGAAACGTACAACGCGTACGATCAGTCGCAATGATTGTTCAAGTTTCTGCACGCTTGCAGCTGGTAACCGTGCATGGACCTGGCCGATCCCGCAACCTGAGATTGACGCTAACCCGAATATTCTTCCACAAAACCCCGGATACTAACTCTGTACTTTTTCAGTGTGTGGTAATGATAGTATGCCATGCCTTCGGGCATGGCATTACTTTTTGAAATTACAAACGGTAAAAGCTGCTGATGATCTACCAGCAGGCTTTTACAGAATTAAATATTCACGCCCGGGTAATTTTCAACAAATCCTTCTCTTTCAACGCACTAATTTTACTTTACAGTTTTCTCATGTTAAGGTCATGAGACACGCAGGTGGCTTTCTAGTCAGCCTGCTTTTTTTTTGTTGGGGGCCCCCCGACAAATGAAGCCCACGGTTTCAACCGTGGGAATTGAATGCAGTGCTTTTGACCGTGGGAATTGAATGCAGTGCTTTTGGTTCCCACCGTTAAAACGGTGGGCTTTGTAATAATTAATTTGGGCCATCCCCAACTGTCATTCGCCAACCGTCAACTTCCTGCATAATTCCTTGAAATAAAAAATCTTGTATATTCGTCCCCTGACGGGGGAAGGGCCTGGAAAAAGATTTAAACAGGCCCCAGTTAAGGGTGCATAAGTTGCTTAATTTTAGACAAATAGCCTTTATCTTTATCCCATCGACCAAAAAACTCAAAACAACTGTTTATGAAAAAGACAATCCTGATCTTGATTCTTTTCACTTGTTGTCTGTCCATTTCCGGCTTTTCTCAAAAAGCACAGGTTGGATTTTGCGCTGGGATCAATTCTGCCAACCAGCAAAGAGAACACCTGGGTAAGAATACACATGATGAGAGCATGATCTTTCCTACCTATGGTTTGGTCATTTCATCTCCCATTGGCAAACATTTTTTTTTCAATCCCGGGGTTTATTATTCTAAAAAAGGCAGCCAGATAGAAGAAACTTTCGGTAATACTGTACATAAACAAACAACTATATTAAACTACGTAGAGTGGATGCTGAATTTCAATTATCGTTTTGGTAGTGGCAGGTCATTCTGGTTTGTCGGTGCCGGACCTACGATTAGTTTCCTCCTGCCGGAAAGCCGCGTGGAGGATAAAGTGGGAAGCACCCTGAATACAGTTGATCTTAAATATGGCTCGAATCCCAGCGATGATCTGAAAGGAATGGATTTTGGCGCGAATGGTATTGCGGGTTACCAGTTGGGTATGGGTTTATTTTTAGCTGTGAATTTTACTTATGGCATCCGGAACCTTGAACCCAAGGCCAACGCACCTGATAAACTGAGGAACCAGGTTTGGGGAATTCGCCTGGGATGGATCGTGCCGAATACTAAAAGCAAATGAGGAACCTGTATAAAAAATAAAGCAGGCAGACTAGAAAGTCACCTGCTTGGTCTTCCTTGACCGTTAACATAAGAAACTCTTGCTATGCAGACCCTTCCCTCGCGGAAGGGTTTATTTTTTCGGATAATTAAATGTACTTATACCTATCACCAACAGTATCAGAATTTTACCGAAGCGTGAATTTTTTTACCTGAAATCCTTCTCCACACCATTCCCCCTCCCCAATCGCCAGCTGTCAGTTAGCAGCCGGCACCTGAGCATGTAGAGATGCCGGAAAGGGTTATCAGTTCTCAATTATCAGTTATCAGTCAAATTTTGGCATCATTCTTACTTTATCTATAGAAATATCCTGCGATGAAAAAGATCCTCCTGGCCTTTAATGGCAGACATTTTTCCGAAGGGGCCGTCGGTTTTGCCAAGGCATTAAACAAGAAAAGTCCGATCATGCTGACCGGAGCTTTCCTGCCACAAGTTGATTATGCAAGCATATTCAGTCTATGGGGTGGGGGGGCTACAGGCCCTTTACTTGTTCCCCTGGTGGAATCAGAGAAGGAGAGTTCATCTGTCCGGGAAAATATCCGGCGCTTTGAAGGTTTCTGTGAAAAACTGGGTATTGAACACAGCGTTCATGAAGATTTTGAGGACCTGGCCATTCCTACCCTGATCAGGGAGACAAGATTTTCCGACCTGCTGATCATTGGCAGCGAAACTTTCTTTCATGTACCCGGCATTGATGATCCCAGTGAAGCGCTCAAAGACACATTACATGGAGTGGAGTGCCCGGTGATCGTAGTACCGGAAGAGTTTGATTTTCCACACACTAATATCCTTGCATACGATGGAAGCAGTTCCTCTGTTTACGCCATCAAACAATTCGCTTATCTTTTCCCTGAATTAGCTGTCAATAAAACCCTGCTGATCCATTTAAGTGAAAAAGAAGATGAGGAATTACCGGAAAGGGATAATATTGAAGAACTGGCGAGCCGGCATTTCAGGAATTTAAGTCTCACTAATTTTGAAAAGAACTCAAAAGAGCATCTTGAAAAATGGCTGGTTGGTGAAAGAGATACGATCCTGGTTTGCGGGGCTTTTGGCAGATCGCTGTTTTCGCGGATGCTGAGGAAGAGTTTTGTTTCAGACATCATCAAGCAGCACCAGATACCGGTTTTTATAGCGCATCGCTGATGAGCGTTACCACTTGGATTCCCTCACCCATATCGCCCTTGGCGCCTGTGTAGGAGATGTATTGGCCGGCAAGAAGCTGGGCAAAAAAGCCATGCTGATCGGTGCATTCGCCAACAGCATTCCTGATTTTGATTTTGTTTCCTCTTTCTTTTTTGATGTAGACGATGCATTACTGGCACACCGCGGCTTCACGCATTCTTTTCTATTCGCGGCGATCGTAACGGTCGGGCTGGCTTATTTATTCCGGCGATGGTTCCGCTCCACAAAAATGACATTGAGGTCCTGGTTACTGTTTTTCGGGCTGGAAATCTTCCTGCATCTTTTTATAGACGCATTCAATACCTATGGGATCGGCTGGTTTGAACCCTTTAGTCATTACCGCGTAAGTTTCAACACCATTTTTGTACTGGATCCTTTTTATTCCATCTGGCTCTGGGTCGCCTTTGCTGTTTTACTGATCCTGAAGATGGACCATGCGCGCCGGAAGTTCTGGCTGAAATTCGGTTTGGGGCTCAGCTCTATCTATTTGTTTTATTGTATTCTCAATAAGTTCAAGACGGATCATAATATCCGGCAAATGCTGAAAAAGCAGCATATCAGTTATACAACTTATTTCACTACGCCTGCGGCACTGAACAACTGGTTATGGTATGTGGTGGCGGGGGATAAATATGGGTATTATATCGGGTATTATTCTGTGTTTGACAGCAAGAACAGGATCGATCTTTTTTATTTCCCCAAAAACGAATCCCTGCTCAATCCTATAAAGGACAACCCAGACCTGAAGAACTTAAAGCGATTTTCAAAGGGGTTTTATACTGCCGAAAAAGTAAATGATACGCTTGTATTCAATGACCTGCGTTTCGGGCAAATGGTGGGCTGGTATCATCCTACTGCCAAATTTGTATTCCATTATTACCTGGAGCATCCGCGTGGCAACCGGTTGGTTGTCCAGCGTGCCCGGTTCTCCGGATATAATAAGAAATCCCTCAAATCCCTGATCAGGCGGATCAAAGGGAATTAACCCCTTTCTTTAAAATAAAAGGTGAATAAGAATAAGCTGAGTTGTACCAGGCGATAGGAGATCCAGTTCTTTAACCGGGTAAATACATTAGAAGATTTTTTCAGCTTTTTAGCCGTGATACTGACACAGTCTTTTTCAATGATCTTGTTCAGCCTGTCTTCTGCATTGGCTGCAAAGGAAGGATTATACAGGTCGAGGTTCAGCTCAATACTTGCATAGGCGCTTAAGTTGTTGACGTTATAAGAACCGATCGTCATCCAATCCCTGTCGCATACCGCGAGTTTTCCATGCAGGATGGTTTTTTTGTACTCATAGATGCTGATCCCATTCCGTAACAACCAGTCATAGATATAGCGTTCAGCGTTTTTAGCGGTTTTCACATCGGATAGTCCTGCCAGTATCAAACGGATCTTCACACCCCGCCTGGTGGCAGCAATAATATGGCGTCTTATTTTCCTGCCGGGCAGAAAATAACTGCAGAGGACCGTTACTTCTTTTTTTGCATTACGAAAAAGCTGGGAATAAGTTCCCGTGATCTGGTTTTTCCGGCGCACCCAATCATTCCTTCGTATCCTGATCTTCGTTTTTTCAGAAGTGGGTATCTTAAAGTCCGGGGGTTTTGTCTCGCAGGGAGTCAATCCCATACTCTTTGGAAAATTCTTCCAGGATTTCCAGCAAACCACGCAAAGCTCCTGTGCGGCTTCACCCCGGATATGCACGGCAAAGTCGAGCCAGGCGGGTTCTCCTTCGATATCATTGTAATGGTTGGCTACATTCACGCCACCGACCACAGCATCAAATGTGTCAAAGACCATGACCTTTTGATGCAGGCGCCGGCCGAAATAAAAATATTTGCTTCTTAACAGGGGCTGGAAGTACCTGAAATGAATACCTGCATCTTTGAGATCCTGTATAAATGATTTGGATAAACCCTGAGAGGCATAGCCATCCAGCAGAAGATATACTTTCACTTTCCTGCCCGCTGCTTCTTTCAATGCATTGGCAACGAGCGTACCGGTTTCATCATCATCGAAAATATAAGTTTGTAAGTGGATCGTGTCTTTTGCGCCCCTGATCAGTTTCACAACATGCTCGAAATAATCTTTTCCACCCCTGATCAGTTCGGCGGAATTGTTTTCGGTAAAGCCCCTGAGTTGCTTCGGTATCTTCTTTTTGGACATTTTGGGGAAAGTACCTATTAAATATTAAAACATCAGCTAAACATTGTTTGGAGTACCAGCTTCGTGTTTGCAGCTATGACGGAATCTAACTTACCCAGCTTGACAGCCAGTCTTCTCTTATCGATAGCGCGTAGCTGTTCAAGCGCGATTTCTCCTTCTGTTTTATTCAGCACGGACCTGACCCTGAATGGATACGATTTGATTCTACTGGTCAACGGAGCAACGATAACCGTTCGCATCGTCTTGTTCATTGCATCCGGGGATACAACGACAGCCGGTCTCGATTTTTTAATTTCTGATCCAAAAGCTGGATCAAAGTTGACCAGGTAGATATCGAACTGTTTTACCATGTCCATTCTTTTTCATCAAAGTCATTGGACAAACCTTCAAATAAGTCTTTATCAGGCTTTGCTCCCTTTTTTATAGCCATGCGGATTTGCTTCTCCCAGGTCGACAGATCAGTGTTAACTGGATCAGATGGTTTTATTTCAACGATTGTGATCTGACCATCCTGGGCTGTAATCATTATATCTGCATTCGGGCTGATCCCCGCTTTTTGTAATAGACTTCCTGAGAGAATAACCCCTTTGGAATTACCAATGGAACGTAGTTTGGATTGTTTATGATTTCCCGAATGTTTCATTGGGCAAAGTTATAACAATAGTTATAACATATAAAATCAATTTTAACCGGCAGAAAGGGTCCACTTTCCTCTAAAATGACAAATATTAGTACAATATTGGTCATTTTTCGTATATTTGTCCTGATATGAACCCTGGTAAAACACCTTCCCGGAGAGTCGTAATTGTTAACTGGAAAGACAAAAAGGGTGATCCTTTTGAGGTTTTTTCCAACCTGAAAATACTATGCAAGAGCTATCCTCAGTATAATTATAATACATTGAACAATTACTTATCTAAGGGAAAAGTGGCTTATGAAAACGATGATGTCCGGATTGAAAGAAAAATGGTGCATACAGCAGCGATTCGTCAGCGTAAGATAGCAATGGTTGGAAAGCGGGTCGACCGGAAGACTCATGATGATGATGCGGCGGATAAGGCTTACTGGTTATCCCGACCGGTGAAGGAACGACTTGATGCACTAACATTTCTGCGCGCGCAATTTTTGAAGAAAGGTCAGCGGATGGACCGAACGCATATAACAAAAAGAAAATTATGAACCTGGACCGGGATTTTAAAGAATTTGTTGAACTGTTGAATCGTCACGAGGTTGATTACATGGTAGTGGGCGGTTATGCGCTTGCCTTTCACGGCGAGCCACGATATACCGGCGATATGGATATCTGATGAACAGCACAGAGGAAAATGCAGACAAGATGGTATCTGTCATGCGCGATTTTGGTATGACCTCACTAGGCTTTACAAAAGAAGATTTTATGGATGAGAGAATTATCAAGCAGATTGGTCAGCCGCCTCTGCGTATCGATATCCTCGGAGAAATTGAAGGTGTACAATATAAGGATGCTGTGAAAGACAGGCAAATGTATACATCAGAAGAACTCAGTATCCCTTTTATCGGTATCAAAGATTTTATCAAAAATAAAGAAGCTGTCGGACAAACTGTCTGTTAAGAAGAGAGGAAAAAAGTAGAATTATCTCCAGCAATCAGTTTACCGGTTTAACGGAATCGGAGCCAGGACGGTCTTCTCCCATTGCGCATATTTATTTTTAAGGAATTCAAATATCTTGGGCATACTCAATTTCAGGTCATTTTTTTCCTGTGGGTCAGTGTTTACATTGAATAAATACTCTCCTTTTTCGTCTTGTAAGTATTTCATGTTGAATTCTCTCATGGCTTTTTGCTGGTTGCGCTGAGACACACGCCAGTAAAGGATTCTGCTTATAAACTCTATCTTTCCCCGCATGACAGGCATCAGGTCGATCCCATCAAGGGGAAAATTGGGATCTGCTTTTGCGCCAGCCAGCGCCAGTATTGTGGCAGTCCAATCCATGGTGATGGCAATTTGTTTTGTGATCATACCTGCTTTTATCTTTCCCGGCCATCTTACAAATGCAGGTACTCTTATACCACCTTCCCATAAAGTAAACTTTGCATTAGAGAAGCCGCCGTTATCAGAATACCTTTCCCCGCCATTATCATTGGTGAAAATGACGATTGTGTTTTTTGCAAGATTTTCTTCTTCCAGGGTCTTCATGATCATGCCAACTCCATCATCCAGGCTTTTCATCATAGCAGTGTAGATAGCGGGGGAGCCTCCACTTTTCATACTGGCCGTATCCGGGTAAGCTTTATCACCCGGTCCCTGCCAGGGCCAGTGGGGAGCATTGTAAGCAACTTCAAGGAAGAAAGGTTTTTGATGTTTCTGTTTAATGAAATCGATGGCTTTCTGCGTAAATAATTCTGTGAGATAACCATCCACATAAACCGGCTTATCATTTTCAAACAGATCGTAAACGTGTTCATCACCTGTATGTGAAATATAATCGGCTGCACCGGTATGGATGCCAAAGAAATAGTCAAAACCGTTCTTAAGCGGACTATGCACAGAAAGAAACCCCAAATGCCATTTACCAATGAGTACTGTTTCATATCCTTTTTCCTTCATTAAAGTGGCAATGGAGGGATAACCAGCAGACAATCCATAGGCGCTGTCTTTTTTTGTGGGGGTCAATGGTTCCAGCAAACCAATCGGTGTGCGCGCAGGGTAGCGGCCGGTCATAAAAGCAGTACGTGTGGGTGTACAGACCGGCGCTGCAGCATAGGCGTTTGTAAATTTTACTCCCTGAGAGGCCAGTTTGTCGAGGTTGGGGGTGGAATAGTCTTTCCGTCCATACCCACTCAGGTCGCCATAACCCATGTCGTCGGTCATGATGTAGATGATATTGGGGCGTTGAGAGTGTACAGCTGAACAAACAAGTAGCATTGCAATTAATAATGCCAGCTTATTATTAAATACGCATAACCTATGAATTATCAAAGAAAGATAGTTTTAAAGATATTACCGGATAAGCATATGAGCATATTACAGTTTGTTGAAAAATGGCAGCGGTCAACTCCCTGCCTGAAAAGGAAATTTGGCAGACAAATTGTACAGAAATGTAATGAAAATGTATGTATATGAAAAATAATATCAAGGCTGAAGTCAGCATTGATCTTCATGCGACTGTCGCCACAGTTTGGGATGCCTTAACCAAACCCGCATTGATCAAGCAGTATTTTTTTGGAACCAATACCGTCACGGATTGGAAAGTAGGACATCCCATCAGGTTCAATGGAGAATGGGAGGGCAAACACTATGAAGACAAAGGCCAGATCCTGGATATACTGAAGAAAAAATTCATCAAATATGATTACTGGAGTTCCATGTCAGGGATAGAAGACAAGCCGGAGAATTATGTCATCATAACCTATGCATTATCCGGAAAAGACAACGATGTAACCCTAACGGTATTACAGGAGAATATTCCGGATGAGAAGACAAAGGAGCATTCTGTAGAGAATTGGAAGAAGGTATTGGCGGGTTTGAAAGATTTGGTTGAGAAAAAGCTGGTGGTTTCAGGGGAAGAAGATTAACGATCAATCCAGGGTGATCACAACATTCCCTTTTTTGTGGCCCCTCTCAACATATGTATGAGCTTCTGCTATTTGACCTAAGGGATAAGTTCTATCTATAACTGCCTTCAACTTGCCGGCTTCAATCATTTTATTGAGGAATAACAGGTCTTCCGCTTTTTCTTTTATACTCCCACCAATTACTTTCTTGCTGCTGATCATGGAACTCCAGATTCCCTTGAGTATTGGACCAGCTGACATATGAACCACCCTGACATAATAACCCTTTTTCTTTAATGACTTTAGTGAGCCTGAAAAAGGGCTTTTGCCGATGGTGTCCAGTACAACATCATATATTCCTGTTTCTTTTGTAAAATCTTCTTTTGTATAGTCGATTACCCTATCAGAACCGATAGCTCTCACCATTTCAATATTCGTTGTACTGCAAACTCCGGTTACGTGAGCACCAAGATATTTTGCGATTTGAATAGCGGCTGTACCCACGGCTCCAGATGCTCCATAGATAAGTATCTTATCACTGGCCTTCAGTTTTCCCTTCCTGATAAAAGACAGTGCAGTAGTTCCACCAAATGGAATAGATGCAGCTTCTGTATGTGTGATATTTTTTGGTTTGATTGCCAGCACGCCGTCCTCCGAAATACATATATACTCTGCATAGGTCCCAAACTTCATACCCATTGAACCAAAAACCGGGTCTCCAACTTTAAAGTGCGTGACATCTCTACCCACTTCTTCAATTTCACCTGAATAAACAACGCCAAGAATATTCTTTTTTGGTTTAAATAGTCCGAACATAAACCTCACCGCAAATGGATCCGCTTTGCGTAGCCTTATATCACCTGAGTTCACGGCAGTTGCTTTGATCCTGACAAGCACTTCGTTGTCTTTTGGAATTGGTTTGTCTGTTTCTGTTAGCTGGAGAACTTCGGGAGGTCCGTACTTAGTGTAAGTGATGGCTTTCATCTTATTGGGGATCATAGGGTATTAATTATATATTTATTCGGTTATTCCGAACAGGGTAAGGTACGATAATAAATAATTCCCATTTTCTTCCTCTTTTGTTAGCTTAGAGTACAGAAGCCTTCCCCCTGCGTCATGAAAAGAATGATTGCCACCGCACTGATCATTTTATTTTATTCTCCTCTTCATGCCCAGTTACCTCCCTTACAACAGAAAGCCATATTGTTAAAAAGAATGATCGAGCTGAAGCACTATTCACCCCGTCCGGTGAATGATAGTTTTTCAGCTGCTGTTTTTAAAACGATCATAGAAGTAACTGATCCTAAAAGAATTTATTTCACAGCGCCTGAGTTTAAACAGTTACAAACACTCAGTACCACTATTGATGATGAATTGCAGGGCAGGGGCTGGGCTTTTCTTGATCAGTTCAGCACCGTCTATAAAAATGCACTGATGTGGGCGGATACCATTGCAGAGAAAACGCTATGGCGGCCACTTGATTTTTCAAGGAATGAGACCATCCTGTCTTCCAGAGAAAAGGATTTCAATTTTGCTGCCGACAGATCGGCATTGATAGACCGGTGGGTCAGGCGAATGAAGCTGAAGGTAATGGCCAGGATCTATGATGCAGCAAATGCCGATAGTGCAAAAAAAATTCCTTTCCGGGATGCACTGGCCAGCATGGAAACGGCGACCCGGGAAAAGGTGAGATTGGCTGAAAAGAAAGGCATAGCAAAAATATTGAAATCCCCCGGTGGATATGATGCCTTCGTAACAGAAGTTTACCTGAATGCCATTGCCACTTGTTTTGATCCGCATACAAATTATTTTTCCCCGCAGGGAAATGAAGAATTCCAGGAACAATTAAGCACCGAGGCTCTTTCATTCGGCATTGAACTGGATGAAAATGATAAAGGCCAGGTGGTGATCGGCCAGCTCGTTCCGGGTGGACCGGCATGGAAATCTGGTGAATTGCATAAAGGAGATGAACTCGCAAGCCTGCAATGGGAAGGAAAAGAAGCGGTGGAGATGACCGGCGCATCACTGGAAGACGCTTATGCTGTACTGGATCAATCTTCACATGACAGGATGGTATTCAAATTTCTCAAAGCTGACGGAGCTACGGTTATCGTATTGCTGCGCAAGGAAAAAATAGAGAACGATGAAAATATTGTAAAAGGCTTTGTATTGAAAGGTGAAAAAAAGATCGGGTATATTTTATTACCCGGATTTTATACAGATTGGGAAAATGAAACAGGTTCCGGTTGTGCGAATGATGTGGCCAAATCGATCATCCGGCTCAAAAAAGAAAATATTGACGGATTGATATTAGATGTACGGTACAACGGCGGTGGCTCGGTAGGTGAGGCCCTGGAAATGGCCGGGATCTTTATCGATGAGGGCCCGCTTTCGTCAGAAAAAAGCAAAGACGGCAAACAAATAACACTGAAAGATCCCAATCGCGGGACTATTTATGATGGACCCATGACCCTGATGGTCAACGGCCAAAGCGCATCGGCTTCTGAATTGCTGGCAGCCACCTTGCAGGACTATAACCGGGCGGTGATCATTGGCAGCGATACTTATGGAAAAGCTACCGCACAGCAGGTATTTGCATTAGACACCATCAGCAGGGAAGCGAAGCCTGTAGCAAATAAAGAGGCCGTGAAAATAACGATGGCAAAATTATTCCGGCTTACCGGCGGAACAGCGCAGTTCAGTGGCGTTTCCCCCGATGTAATTCTTCCGGACGCATTTGATGCATTAGAATACCGGGAAAGATTTTCCAGCTATGCGCTGCTCCCGGATAGCGGTAAGAGAAACAGCTATTACAAACCGCTCCCCGTCCTGCCCATGAATGAACTGGTGAAAAGGAGTATAGCAAGAGTTTCAACCAATGATGAATTCAATGAGATCAAGAAATTTATAGAAGGGGAGAGAAAATTTTATGCAACAACGACAATGACCATCCCTTTGAAATGGGACCTGTTTGAAAAATGGATGAAAGATAATGACAGAGATCAGAACATATTCAATAAAGAAGAGGAGCCCACTAAAAAATTCATAGTGGAAAACCATGTCGCCGATAAGGAAATATTCCGGAATAATCCATATGCCAAAGAAGTAAATGAAGTGTGGGTAAAGCATATTGCCGGGGATATGTATATCGAAGAAGCTTTTTCTGTTTTACTGGATTTAATAAATTTACGAAAGGCCAACACTACAAACTGAATGACCATGAAACGACTGTTATGGATGCTCTGCTTCTGCTTTTTGGGTCACGCGGGTAATTTATACGCACAGGTATATGAGAGTGCCGGTGACTATCTGCAGGCTATCAATAAGAAAAATGAAGAAATTACTACTAAGTATATGGTGTACCTCAGCGCTGTGTCGCATGGTAAAAGCGCAAGAAAGGTGGAGAAGCGCAGAACAGAGGTTGTCAATTTGATAAACAATACCCGGTTTGAAATTATGGGTATGCCCCCCTGGAAAGGAGATAGAAGTTTCAAGGATTCTGCAGCGAATTACCTGAAGCTCCTGTACACGGTTTTTAATGAAGATTATGGCAAGATCGTGAATATGGAAGAAATTGCTGAACAGAGCTATGATATGATGGAAGCCTATATGCTGGCCCAGGAAAAAGCCTATGAGAAGCTGGGTGAGGCTTCGGAAAAACTGCATGAGGCGCAAAAGCAGTTTGCCGCGAAGAATAATATCAACCTGCTTGAATCCACCTCTGAAGTTGGTAATAAAGCAAAGACAGCGAATGAGATCATGAAACACTGCAATGAAGTGTATCTTATTTTTTATAAACCCTATAAACAGGAAGGCTATTTAATTGAAGCGATGAATCAGAAAAACCTGGTCGCGATGGAGCAGAATATCAATTCTTTGAAGAATATGGCAGAAGACGGGGTAGAAAAAATCAAGAAAATAAAGGGTTACAATAACGATGCATCACTCATTTTTGCCTGCAGGAATATGCTCCAATTCTATAAATCGGAAGCTGCCCAGGGGGCATCCCTTACAGATTTTTTCCTGAAAGAGGAAAGTTTTGTGAAGATCAAGAAGCAGTTTGAAAGCAAACCGACTTCTAAAAGAACACAGCAGGATATTGATCAGTATAATAATGCGGTAAATGATATGAATGCAGCCAGTAAGGTTTTTAATGCCACCAATAATGCGCTGAACAAAGAACGTACCGATGTACTCAATGACTGGAACAAGGCCTATAATAAATACCTTGACGACTATATGCCGAAGCAGGCGAGGCAGTGAGGAGCCGAAAGCCTCGCTTCGCGAAGCACTAACAACGACTCAATTGCAAATAACTTCCTCATTGCCGGTGTCAGTTTTTTATAACTTGTCGGGGGTAAGCCATGCCACTTTTTGTTGCTTATCTTATGTCGGTGCCACATGCGCGCCGC